>JAGALE010000325.1 GCA_017625335.1 Lachnospiraceae bacterium | reverse complement strand
GGAGCACGTTAAAGCCTCCACCGTCAAACGAAACGAATGCACTCTTAAAAGTGTAGTAAGCATCCTTGGTAAGGATACCATAGCAGACAGATTGACAAGTCAGTACATCAAGGACAAACTGTGTTCACAAGGAGATAAGTCTGATAACTATGTAAGAAGATTTAAAGCTATGATTACCTGGGGATATGAGAACGAACATCTTGAGAATATATCTTATCTACGTAAGCTTAAGGTCGTAAACGATAAATCAGCCAGAATTAAGGTTAAAGGAAAATTCCTCGAGACTGATGAGCTGAGGGCTTTGCTGGAGCATATGGAGAGCACCGTTCCTGAATGGTATTACCTCACAAAATTTATGGTTCTCTCCGGACTAAGAGTAGGAGAAGCATTATCTCTTAATAAATCTGATGTAGGAAAATATATCAGTGTTAATAAAACATTTGATCCAACCAATAAGATATTTACCTCACCTAAGACAGATGATAGTGTGCGTGAGGTTTATGTTCAACCAGAGTTAGAGGAGCTCATCAAAAATATTAAATTCTTTATAAGGAATCGAGAAAAAGAGTCTAAAATATCCAGTCCACTATTCATGCACCGAAACGGAAAGATGTTACAATATTACACCTATAATAAATATCTCAAAGAAACATCTGAAAAAGTAATAGGCAGACAAATTACAACTCACGTTCTACGACATACTCATACTTCTTTACTTGCAGCACAGGGAGTAGACCTCGAAACTATAGCCAGAAGGCTTGGACACTCTGATAGTAGAATCACTAAGGAAATATATTTATATGTAACCAAGGAGCTAAGGGAAAGGGATAATCTGCAGGTGCATAATACAAAGATTTTGTAAGTTTGCCCCTTTTCTGCCCCTTTTGCTATATCCAATAAAACAAAGAAATCTCCGAAACGTAGCATTTAAGCCACTTTCGGAGATTCCTCTTTGCTATTATTCAATGCAGCTGACGGGACTTGAACCCGAACCCACTTACGTGGACATGAACCTGAATCATGCGCGTATGCCAATTCCGCCACAGCTGCCCAAAGCATATAGCATCATAACATTTTTACGCCGTGATTGTCAATCATTTTTACATATCCACATCTATGGAATTGCTTGTAATGTTTTAACTATTCACATCTGAATATTTTATTAATTTACTGTGCTGCATCTGTTGCTGTTGCCTGCACCGGTGAAGCGTTAGTTAAAAGGAAATCAACCACCTTTTCAGCTAAGGCATAGTATGCAACATCCTCTGATGTATAGTTCTCGTCAAAGGTCTCCTCGTCAGTAATACCTGTGTCTTCCATCATCGTCTTCTTAAAATCCGCAATTTCCTTGCTAGAAACAGTAATGTTCTCAGCCTTTGCAACTGCACAGATAACTATCTTTTCAGTCATAAATGACTTTACCATCTCACCAACATATGATCTAAATGAATCAACTGATGACATACCATATACACCCACAACATAATCGTCTAAAGTGTATCCACTACTTGCAGCCTGAGTTTCAACCTGCTTTACAGTATCATCTACAAGCTTCTCCATATCCTTCTGTGGATACTCGTTAACTGTTGATGCATTGATAACTGCGGTAATTACTGCTGTCTTATTTTTATTCTCATCTGAGCTTGCAGCATCCTCTGTAAGTGATGTCATAAGAGACTCCTCGTACTCAGCAACAGTCTTATACTCAGTGTTAGCTGCTACGAATGCATCGTTGTAATCAGGGTAAACCTTTTCAATCTTAGAATTAATCTTTATAGCAAATACTGCATCCTTACCAGCAAGCTCCTCTGTGTACTGATCAGGGAATGTAACATAGATATCAAAGGACTCACCAACGCTATGTCCCATAATCTGCTCTTCAAAGCCATCAATCATCATACCTGAACCAAGAGTAAGCTCATAACCTGCACCATTAGTTGATCCACCTGCAAATTCAACTCCATCTACAGTTCCTACAAAATCAATGTTAACTGTATCTCCATCTCCTACTGTTCCAGATGTAACCTCTGAGCTGGTTGCATATGAATCAAGCAAGCTATTAACATAGTACTGAACATCTTCATCAGTTATTACAGTCTTGGATTCCTCGTACTCTATGCCCTTATACTCTCCTAAAGTACAGCATGCTGAGTATTTATCTACCATATCCTCAACTACCTTTTTGTCGCTCTTCTTGCCACAGCCTGTAGCCATTCCCATACATGCTACTATAGACAGGACAATACCCATTTTCTTCAAATTCCTCTTCATATTAGATTTCCCTTCTTTTATATAATGATAATTTATTTTCTATTATTACATAATAGCACCTTATACCTTATAACACATTTCTATTAAAAAATAAAGATTTTTTATTAATTTCACCTATAAATCACATTTTTACATAGTTTTATACTAGATATAGTGTTTTATATTTAAACTTTGTCTATTTCAACACTATATAGTGAATTTTTACTCATCCTTTGAAACCCTTATAAATCAAGGCTTCCAGAGATTTTTACCCCGCTTAAGTTTACATAAAAATCGCAACATATAGTTTTGTATTTTAAAAAAAACACAACATTTAGTGTTTTTCCCCTTTACAACACTATATGGCTTTGTTATAATGAGTACACCGCAAAAAAAGCGGTTTGATTTTGAATTCTTTAGATACAATTACTTGCATAAGCCTTCCAAATTTGGAGGGCTTATGTGATGACATACAATATTTAGAAGAATTTATTCATATTTTAGCAATATGTAAAAAGAAAAGGGGAGGACAAATGAAGGTAATCAAAAGAGATGGTCATACCGTTACATATGACCGTTCAAAAATCATCATTGCCATTCAGAAGGCAAACGCAGAGGTTGAACCTTGCGAAAAAATTTCAGACGAAAAAATCGAGGAGATTGTTCAGGGTATTGAAGCTAAGAATCGTAACAGAATGTTAGTTGAAGATATACAGGATATTATCGAGCAGAAGCTTATGGACGAGAGAAAATTCGTCCTTGCAAAAACCTACATTATCTACCGTTATACCAGAGAGCTTGTTCGTAAGGCTAACACTACAGACGATTCCATATTAAGCCTTATTCAAAACCGTAACAAGGATGTTATGGAGGAGAACTCTAACAAGAACGCAACTGTTGCTTCTACTCAGAGAGATCTTATAGCAGGCGAGGTTTCAAAGGACCTTACCAGAAGAGTCCTTCTTCCTGAGAAGATATCAAAGGCTCATGATGATGGCGTGCTTCATTTCCATGACGCAGACTACTTCCTTCAGCCAATATTCAACTGCTGTCTCATCAACATTGGGGATATGCTTGACAACGGCACAGTAATGAACGGCAAGCTTATTGAAAGTCCTAAGAGCTTTCAGGTAGCTTGTACAGTAATGACTCAGATTATCTCATCAGTTGCCAGCAGCCAGTACGGTGGTCAGTCAGTAGATGTAAGACACTTAGGAAAATATCTTAGAAAAAGCTACAATAAATATAAGAGCAAATTAGTGGAGGATTTCGGTGATAAGATAGATGATGAAATCCTTGAGAAGATGGCAAAGGACAGACTTAACGACGAGCTTCGTTCAGGTGTTCAGACTATCCAGTACCAGATTAACACTCTTATGACTACCAATGGTCAGTCTCCATTCGTTACCCTCTTCCTTAACTTAGACCCTAAGGACGAGTATGTTGAGGAGAACGCAATTATCATCGAAGAGATTCTTCGTCAGAGACTTGAAGGTATTAAGAACGAAAAGGGTGTTTATGTAACACCTGCATTCCCTAAGCTTATTTACGTGCTTGATGAGCACAACTGCTTAAAGGGTGGAAAATATGACTATATCACAAAGCTTGCTGTAAAATGTTCAGCGAAGAGACTTTACCCAGATTACATCTCAGCTAAGAAGATGCGCGAGAATTACGAGGGTAATGTATTCTCTTGTATGGGTTGTCGTTCATTCCTTTCAACCTGGAAGGACGAAAATGGTAACTACAAGTGGGAAGGACGTTTCAACCAGGGTGTTGTAAGTCTTAACCTTCCACAGATTGGTCTTATCGCAAAGGGTGACCATGATAAATTCTGGAAGCTTTTAGATGAGAGACTTGCTCTTTGCTACGAGGCACTTATGTGTCGTCATAATGCATTACACGGAATCACTTCAGATGTAAGTCCTGTACATTGGCAGTATGGTGCAATTGCAAGACTTAAGAAAGGTGAAAAGATAGATAAGCTTCTCCATGATGGCTACTCTACTATCTCACTTGGATACATCGGTCTTTACGAGGTTACAAAGCTTATGACAGGCTGCAGTCACACAGAAGCAGGTGGTGAGGAATTTGCACTTAAGGTTATGAAGAAGCTTAAGGCTTCCTGTGACAAGTGGAAGGAAGAAACCGGTCTTGGCTTCGGTTTATATGGTACTCCGGCCGAATCCCTTTGCTATCGTTTCGCACGTATCGATCAGGAGAAGTTTGGTACTGTTGAGGATATTACTGATAAGGGCTACTACACTAATTCTTATCACGTAGATGTTCGTGAAAAGATAGATGCATTCAGCAAGTTTAGATTTGAGAGTCAATTCCAAAATATTTCATCAGGTGGTGCTATCTCATATGTTGAGATTCCTAATATGAGACACAACCTTGAGGCTCTTGAAGAGGTTGTTAGATTTATCTATGACAACATACAGTATGCTGAGTTTAACACTAAGTCAGATTACTGTCATGTATGTGATTACGATGGTGAAATTATAATAAATGATGACAATGAATGGGAATGCCCACAGTGCGGTAACAAGGAACATTCTAAGATGAATGTTACAAGAAGAACCTGTGGATACCTTGGCGAAAACTTCTGGAATGTAGGTAAGACCAAGGAAATTAAGCAACGTACTCTTCATCTGTAATATATATTTTAATTAACGTTATTTTTGTTAGGAAATGTGCCTTATAGCAAGGTTTGTTATCTGGTGCATTTCCTAATATTAAACTCATTTTTCAAGTTTATATTTTAGGTAATCCACCTAGTCCACAACTTGATAATCAAATTCACTGAATAATATTATATTTTGTAGTTTATTATTAAAGGTTTATATTAACAGAAAGGTTTTGTTATGAATTATGCAGATATAAAAAGCATAGATGTTGCTAATGGTCCAGGCATAAGAGTTTCTCTCTTTGTATCAGGCTGCACCCATCACTGCAAGGGTTGCTTTAATCCTGAGACCTGGGATTTTCACTTCGGTGAAGAATTTACTCAAGAGCATATTGATCAAATTTTAACCTATGTTGAACCTTCTCACATCAAAGGACTTTCTCTTCTAGGAGGTGAGCCCTTCGAATATAGTAATCAAGCCGGTCTTCTACCACTTATGCGTCAGTTCAAGGCAAGATTCCCTGAAAAGGATGTATGGTGTTACACCGGTTACGACTTTGAGAAGGATATCAAAGACAGAATGATGGTTAATTGGGCTGAAACTAGAGAGTTAATAGGTTATATAGATATTTTAGTTGATGGCGAATTCGAAGAAGATAAGAAAAACCTATCTCTTCGTTTTAGAGGTTCATCCAACCAAAGAATAATAGATGTTAAAAAATCACTTCAGGAAAACAAGGTTTGCCTATGGTCAGAGAAAGGAAACATATAATTATGGTTACAACTATTCCAGTTAATACTAAGAAATTAAATGACAATGCAGTCATTCCAACTTACGGTTCAGAATATGCAGCAGGTGCTGATTTATATGCCTGCATCGAAGATACAGTAACTATAGAGCCAGGTGAAACCAAGCTTATCCCTACAGGTCTTGCCATGGAGCTTCCTATAGGATACGCAGGTCTTATCTACGCAAGAAGCGGTCTTGCTTCCAAGAAGGGTCTTGCTCCTGCCAACAAAGTTGGTGTAGTCGACTCTGACTACCGTGGTGAGGTTATGGTTGCTCTTCACAACCACTCCAACGTATCAGCCTCCATAGACCCTAAGGAGCGAATTGCTCAGCTCGTTATCACTCCATACATCGCAGCTATCTTCAACACTGTTGAAAGTCTTGAGGACACTGCCCGTGGTGAAGGCGGCTTCGGATCCACCGGAAGTCACTAATACACCACATAATCCCTCTTATGGGAAGTTGAGCAAAAGTTTTCATACCTGCATATACAATTTTTGTATGTGCAGGTTTTCTTATGCTTCGTTTCAGGTGATAAGGGCGCTTGAAACACGCTTCGTCGTGATGATTTTTTGAATATTCGGGGAAGGGTAATCAAGACGTACGAGGGCCGCTTTCAACCGTACGTCCATGTACGTGAAAGCTACGCTGGCATCCATGCCAGCGTGCCCTCTATTAGTGAACCGAATATTAAAAATCTATCACTCCTACGCTATCGTTATCAAGCAACCCTTATCAACCTGAACCTTAATTATCTATATAATATGCACATACAAAAATTGCATAGCAGGGAAAACTTTTGCTATCGCCTTCGGCGATTGGTGCTACTTATCATAATTGTAAAGTAATTATGCCGCAGGCATTGAAAAGCTGACGTTTAAGCTTGTGCTTATCTATTCGTAAATTTAGGCTTGAGTCCAGTCAGGGTGTTAACGCTACGATAGCAAAGAAGCAATAGTTTTTCTTATGTCCGAATATACACCCTAGCCATGGTTTGACAGGACGTCAAACCAAGCCGAAGCTTAAGCCATGGATGGCGACTCTTCGGCGGTGGCGAAAGCAATGAAAACTTTACTCGGACATCTAGAAAAACATTGCGACGAAGCGTGTAGCGTAATATTCTGACTGGACTCAAGGCATCAAAAAACCAGCTCAAGCACAAGCTTAAGCTGGTCAGCTTTTCAACTTCCCATAAGAGGGATTATCTGAAGGTTATTCTGCTGTAGACGTCCATGTCTACGGATTTTTCGTAGGAGAAGTCGCTATCTATACTGATTTGCCATGCCATAAGACGTTCTTCCATGGCGTCAACCATCATCTCCTCCTTGATGATTTCCTTACGTGAATTTGTTGCCTTTTGGTCAGTTAGAGAAATCATTTGGAATACGTGATATCCGTATTCGGTTTCAATCACTGTTGAATAGTCACCATTTTTCATGGAGTATAATAGGTTGTATACATCTTCTCCGTAGGTTTCATAGATGGCTTCAGGGGATAGAGTTTGCTCCTTGGCATTTTCCAGCTTGTAGTATTCCGCAAGCTTTTCTATATCACCAGCTTCTCTGTCACCGTCTATAGATGCTGTAGCCAAGGTACTGCAGGCCTGAAGTGCATTCTCGTACTGTATGGCCTTCTCCTCTGCAGAGTATGGAGTTACAACGCCATCCGCTCCTATGGTGTAACACTGAAAATACATATCGTAGAAGGTTGTCATTCTTGCTTTTTCATCTGATACCTCTATAGGTGTATCTGCTAGAATTTTCTCTTTAACCTTCTTGGCTATAGTGTTCTCCTCCATAACCTTGTAAACCTTATCGTAGGATAATTCCATATCTGTTATGTCTTGATCTGTTAATCCCTCATAGAAGGTTGTAGCCTCATTAGTGATAATATTCTTCTCACTTTCTGATAGGCTTATATTGTACTCACCGGCATGAGCCACAAGTGTTTTTACTCTTACAATTTCTTTGACAATTTCTTCCTTAACCACTTCAGTCATAGGAATTTTTTCGCCATCTTCCCCGTCTAATTTTAGTGACCATACGTCAACGCCATACTGTCTTACATAGCGTTCGCCTACTGTTTTAGAATAAACGTATGCTTCCCCTAGTGTTACAATATTGTCTCCATATTGGAATACAACTGCTGCATCCTTATCTACTTTGTCCTGCTTCTTGTTCTTATTGCATCCTGAAAGTGCTAAGATACATATAAGCATTACCGCTACTAATCTAAAGTATTTTCCAAACCTGAATCTAGGATTCATGTTTCTCTGATTCATGGTTTTATGATTCATAATCTTCCTCCTTGTTATCTGCCTTATCTGTTACCTGGAAATCATCTTTATCAGTGTTATCAAATATCACCAGCATTCTCTCTAAGGCATCACTTGCTATCTCTAGAAGCTCATCCTGCTCCTTGGTTTTTGCCTTTAGTCTAAATCCACCCTGTGGACCACCTACAAATCTCAAATCACCATTGAAGCTTTTCATAAATGTATCTAAGCTATCCACCTTAAGTGGTGCATCCTGCCACAGCTTAAAGCTAAGCTCTCCATCAATATACTTAACATCAGTAATATATGCCTGATGTGCAAGTGCCTTAACACAGGCTACACTGAGCAATCTAAGAAATGCCTTTGGTGCATCGCCAAATCTATCCTTAACCTCTTCAAGTATGGCATCTGCCCCTTCCTGACTTTCTATTTTAGAGATTCTCTTATATAAGTCAAGCTTTAGGTACTCATTTTTCACATAATTTTCAGGAATATTGGCATCTAGTGGTAAATCTATGGATGTAGTAAAGTCTGCCAATTCACCCTTGCCTGACAGTTTTTTTATTGCATTTCCAAGCATCTTGCAGTACAAATCATATCCAACTGCCTCGATATTACCCGACTGTTCCTGACCTAGTAGATTTCCTGCTCCTCTTATCTCTAAGTCTCTCATAGATATCTTATAGCCTGAGCCAAGGTCAGTGAATTCTCTTATAGCCTTAAGTCTCTTCTCTGCAGTTTCCTTAATAAGTCTGTCTCTTTGATACATCAAAAATGCATATGCACTTCGATTAGATCTTCCCACTCGTCCTCTAAGCTGATACAGCTGTGATAATCCAAACTTATCCGCGTCGTGAATTATTATTGTGTTAACATTAGGTATATCAAGCCCTGTCTCTATGATGGTAGTGGACACAAGCACATCTATTTCCTTCTTGATAAATCGGTGCATAATGTCCTCTAGCTCTCTCTCATTCATCTTGCCATGGGCGAATTCTATATTAGCATCCGGCAACACACCTCTAAGCTGTGTTGCAATGTCAGCTATGGTATTGACACGGTTATATACATAATATACCTGTCCATTTCTGTTAAGCTCTCTGTTAATTGCTTCCTTTACAAGTCCAAGGTCGTACTCCATAACGTAGGTCTGTATAGGTAGTCTGTCAACAGGTGCCTCCTCTAGCAAGCTTATATCTCTAAGACCAACCATACTCATATGGAGTGTTCTTGGTATTGGTGTTGCAGTAAGCGTAAGCACATCAACAGTTTTCTTCATCTGCTTTATCTGTTCCTTATGCTTAACTCCAAAACGCTGCTCCTCATCTATTATAAGGAGTCCCAAGCTTTTAAATATTACATCCTTTGATAGTATCCTGTGTGTTCCTATTACGATGTCTACTAAGCCTTCCTTGAGCTGTTTTAAGGTTTCTGTCACTTCTTTTCTGGTACAGAAGCGTGATAGCATCCTGACATTTACAGGAAAATCCTTCATTCTCTCACAGAAGGTATTATAATGCTGTTCAGCTAGTATAGTTGTAGGAACGAGGTAAGCAACCTGCTTATTGTCCTGTATAGCCTTAAATGCGGCTCTTATAGCAACCTCGGTCTTACCAAAGCCCACGTCACCACATACAAGTCTATCCATTATCCTATCGCTTTCCATATCATGCTTTGTATCATCTATGGCCTTTTGCTGATCTAGGGTTTCCTCAAATGGGAACATTTCCTCGAACTCTCTCTGCCATATACTGTCCTCTGAATATGCAAAGCCACGACTTGCTTCTCTAATAGCATAAAGATTAATCAGCTCCTCAGCTATATCATCAACATGAGCTCTGACTCTCTGTCTAACCTTCTGCCATTCTGCTCCACCAAGCTTATTAAGCTTAGGCTTAGCTCCCTCCTTACCTGAGAACTTACCTATCATATCAAGCTGCTCTACAGGTATAAAAAGCTGGCTCCCCTTCTCGTATTCGATTGTAATATAATCCTTTAATCTTCCATCAGTTTCAACGCCTTGTATTCCCTTATAGATTCCGATTCCATGATTTTGATGAACCACATAATCTCCTACGGAAACATCTGCAAAGCTATTAATTTTATCACCATGAAACTTAGGTAGTCTCTTTCTCTTCTTAAGCTCCTTATCGGTAAATATATCGCTTTCACCGATAACTACCAACCCCGCATCCGGTATCTCATATCCTGTTTCAATACGACCTACGGTAATCATTATCTCAGATGGTACCATAGTTCTATCCGTATTCTCTGAAAAGTAAACATCTATATCACATTCCTTCAGGTCCTTAGCCAAACGCTTTCCTCTTGTGGCTGAAGGTGATAATATAACTGTCTTAAATCCGGTTTTTTTGTACCTCTCCAAATCCTTAGCCAAAGAGGTAACATTATCTCTATAGCTAATTATACTTCTAGAGTTGATATTAATATTATCCTTCTCACTCCAAGCTAGTGCCTTTTTATACAAGGTTTCTATAAGAATACATTTTCTAGTAGTAAGTCTTCCTATTATTTCCTTACCATCGTAAAGAATATTAGCCTGAGTTGGCAGCACATACCCACCCTCTAATCTATCCTTCATAGACGCCTGAATGTGCATGGTATAAGTAATAGCTTTCTCATAAACCTTTTCCGGCTCATCTACAAATATATAGCTATCCTCTGGAATATAATCCAAGAAGGATACTGTCTCATCAAAGAAATACTCCACCAAGCTATCTAAGCCCGTAGTGGAGTTAAACTCCTTAAGCTCCTCCTTAATATTCTCTACCATACGCTTTAATCTTGCGTATTGTTCTGTTCTAAAGCTACTCTTCAGAAGCTTTGACTGAGCTTCATATTCCTTCTCAAGCTTCTTAAGTCCTTTGTTAATCATATCCTCTGTCAGGGACATCTCAACAGCAGGATATATGCTTAAGCTGTGGCAGCTTTCTATGGATCTTTGACTTTCCACATCAAACATTCTTATGGAATCCACATCATCTCCCCAAAGCTCAATACGATAAGGACACTCTTCAGTAAGTGGGAATATGTCAATAATTCCTCCTCTAACTGAAAACTGTCCTGTTTCCTCTACCATCACTCTTTTTTCGTACCCTTGATTTACAAGCTGTGCGGAAAGGGTGGTCACATCCACTGTGTCGTCTTTCTTGATTTCAATTACATTACCTACTATATGAGACAGCTTAGGTAGCTTATCCATAAGTCCATCTATAGTAGTAACTATTGTTAAGCTTTCTCCAGCAGATATCTCCTTGAATATATCAAGTCTGCTTTTCACTGTTGCATTACCATGAATATCTGCGTAATAAAACAGCAAATCCTTGGCTGGATAATAGTAAACTCTTCTGTCAAAAAAACGATAATCCTCTTCTATCTGTCTAGCTCTTCTCTCACTGTGTGTGATAATAAGCTTAACCTTAGATTCCTTACCTAAGGACTCCATAAGAAGAGGACTAACTCTGTTATCAATTCCCCATATATTAATAGGGTACTGTCCCTTATCTATAGCAGCCTTTGCCTGTTTAAATCCCTGATGCTCTTTAAATGCATTAAGTATGGCTTGCATAAGCCCCTCCTGACTTAGTTGAATTTGTTCATAGCCATATCCGGGCCATCACAAATTATAGTTTTAACGGCTTCAGTGGCAAGAGCGGTTGCCTCTCTTATGACAGGCTGTTCCTCCTTGGAAAAACGTCCCAGAACATAGTCTGCAAGATCCATCCTAGGAGGCTTCTCACCTACTCCAACCTTTATTCTTGCAAATTCCTGTGTGCCTAAATGAGCTATGATATTCTTAATACCATTGTGACCACCGGCACTACCCTTTTTCCTAATTCTAAGCTTGCCTACATCTAAGCTTATATCATCATATATTACTATTAAATCTGATTCATCACATTTGTAATAATCAAGCAGCTCTCTAACACTTTCGCCGCTTAAATTCATATACGTTTGGGGCATGGCCAAAATCACCTTTTCCCCTTCTATTATTCCCTTACCTATAATTGCCTTGTGCTTCTTTGTATCCACAGCAATATTATAGGTGTCACTTATATTATATATAACAGAAAAACCCACATTATGTCTTGTACCCTGATACTTGTCTGTAGGATTTCCCAAACCAACTATTATCTTCATAATTACGCTCCTTTATGTTATGTCACTAAAACCTGTCACTTAAGAGAAGCATATATATGAATTATCTATTCTTCATAATCTCTTCTGCTTCCTTAAGCTGAGGAATAGTATTTACTCCCTTTATCTCATTAACCTTATCTCCAGTAACAGCAAGAGCTCCTGTCTTAAGACCTATCTTCTTAATAAGGGCAATTGTATCTGTAAGATAATATTCTCCTGCAGCATTATTATTATCAAGCAGCTCTAAGCTGGCTGAAAGCGCCTCGGAGTTAAAAATATACATACCAGAGTTAATTTCCTTAACTGCAAGCTCCTCTTCGGTTCCATCCTTTTGCTCTACAATCTTAGTAAAATTACCATCTGCATCTCTTACTATTCTTCCATAGCCTGTTGGGTCATCTACAATTGCAGAAAGAACTGTAACTCCGTTTGCTTCCTTCTTATGGGCATCAACTAAGGCCTTTAAGGTTTCTCCTGTAATAAGAGGAGTGTCACCACATAGTACAATGGTGTCTCCTTCTGTTCCGATGAAATCCTTAGCACACTTAACAGCATGTCCTGTTCCTAGCTGCTCTGTCTGTTCCGCATAATCAACGATATCATAAATTGCTGACTTAACCTCCCCTGCCTTGTAGCCAACAATCACACATACATCAAATGCTCCTGCATCCTTTGCTGCCTTTATAACATAGTGTACCATAGGCTGATCCATACATTTGTGAACCACCTTAGGCAAATCCGAATTCATTCTCGTCCCCTTGCCAGCTGCTAAAATAACCGCCTTTAACTTACTCATATCATTTCTTTCCTTTCAAGCTATATTTTATATTGTTATTATTTATTCTTGTGGAATTACATAGATATTAAATGTATATCATAACTATGATAATACAGTATTATATCTACACTTTTCATCCACCTTATGTAATTATCCATACAAACTAGCTACATTCCTGATTTAATCTTCTCCACAAGCGCATTGGCACTTATTTCATCATTTTGTTGGATATACATCTTACCATCAGATATAGGAGCTGTAATTGCCACCGTCTTCTCGAAGCTACCATTAACATGTATGGACACTGTGATTGTTTCTTCATCACTTGCCCAAGCAGTAAGCTCCTTAAGTATATCTAAACCATAGGTATTAAACTCTATAACTGTATAATAATTATTCCCATCATCAAGCTCTTCAACGAATGTGTATACATCATTAATATAGGTGTGGTCTAACAGCGGTCCTCCCTCTCTATCAAGGATTTCCACACTTCGATTAACAAATTTTTCGTGACCCTTAAGCTGAGTGGCATTTATTTCTCCTGTGTATATAAACAGTTCTTCTCTTACAATATTTTCTATTGCATCATATGCTCTCACGAACTGTCTGTTGGACACACTTATCCCGCCTGTGGTATGTGTTCCTGACTCAGCATAAATAGTCATCTTCTTAATAACGCCATCAATTCCATCCTTGTTACCTACATCCTCACGTAGATTATAAAGATTACCATCAACAATTATCTGTTTGATTTGTTCAACTTCTTCCGGAGTTATGGTAAATACCGTTTGGGGTATATCACCATCCCCTAGCCATCTGACAAAATCGCTAGCGTATATTATAACTGTACCATCCACAAATATCTTTATGTTCGTAGTATAAATCTGATAGGTTTCAACTCCGCCCTTTGGTGTACTAGTGAGATGAATAAGCTCCTTATCTCCTGGAACAAACTCCTTTTCCTTTTCCTTACAGCCACCTAGCAAAAGCAATAAACAAAGAATTAAAACCAATGTACAATATCTTTTCACTTGACACCTCATTAGCTTTATTATCATTTTACTCATAGTTATTAGGATTATAACATACTTCAACTTGATTTCCAACAAAAAGTAACTCCGAGTTAATGGAGTAACCCGGAGTTTGGAGAGAGGAGTCAATTATTAAACTCTTAAAAGCAGTATTAAATTATCTAAACTCATTTGTTAATTGTATGCTTGGAGCTACAATTGCCCTTAGTACTACACTGCTTTGCATAAGGACAGCCAATACAGGTTTCTCCACGCTTTTTGGCTTTATAGAGATATCTGATTATAGCTCCCACTATTATAATTATAATTAAGCTTATTATAACATCTACCATAATTAATAACTAAATGCATACTCCTTCTTTAACTGCTTGTTTGTATTATTAATAAGCGCTACAACAATTGCTGCCATAACAGCTATTGACACCAAACCTGCTATCGCCGGACCTGTTGCAAGAGCCGAAGCATCTGTAACAAGTGTACCAATAGTATATACAAGGTACGCTACTGTGAAACCAACTCCAAGCTGGAGACCAATTCCACCCCATACCCACTTTGCACTCTTCATCTCAGAGTTCATAGCACCGATAGCTGCAAAGCAAGGTGGTGTATAAAGATTAAACATCATATATGTAAGAGCTGCAACCTTAGTGATGGCCATAACACCAGCAACATCAGCACCGGCACCCTCCATCATGGCAAGCTCCTCTGTATCGATAAAGTTCTCAAGTCCTACAAAGCAAACTGCAAGTGTACCAACTACATTTTCCTTAGCGATAAATCCAGTAACTGCTGCTGCAGCAAGCTGCCAGCTAAGAACACCTACAAATGGTACAAGTATGTAAGCAAATGGTCCTGCTATAGAAGCAAGAATTGATTCGTCTGCTGATGC
>JAGALE010000324.1 GCA_017625335.1 Lachnospiraceae bacterium | reverse complement strand
AGGTAGTAATTCAGGTCATGTATTTTTAAATGCTAAGATTAATAAATGTGATAAAGTGAAGATAGTAGCAATAAGAACAGATCATACATTATCATTAGATAAGGTACAGCCTTCAGTTGGTATAGTATCAATAGTAGGATATAATGAAAATAAACCTGAACTAGTTCCTTATACACCTTGTGAATTAGATGACGAGGTTCAAGAAACAAGCAGTAATAATCAAGATATTGTAGAATAATAGCATAAGATTTTAGGAGATAACAAATGAATAAAGTATTAGTAGCAGTATTAATGGGAGTAATTAGTATAAGTTGCATTGGCTGCAATAATATAAATGAATTAATACATAGAGATGGAAGTAGTAAGACAGAGGTTATAGAGGATAATACAATTAGCAATGGAAAAGCAGAGACTGAAAATACAGAAGTTGAATTAACAGATGCAGAAAAAGAGCAGTTATATAAACAGGCTATGGTAAAAGCTCAACAGTATGTAGATAATGGGAACATAGAAAGTGCAATTAATTTTTTAGAGTCACAAAAAAAGAAGACAGAGTATTCTGACTATATTACAAGTATAGAAAGTAAGATACTTGAATATAAAGAAATAGCAGTAAATAAAGAGATTGAAAAAATAAATAATTTGTTTTTTCAATCAACTAAAGAAGGTTACATAAGTGATTCAATTGTAGGACATCTAAAAAAACTAAAAGACTTAAGAGATGAATATCCTGAATTCTCAGATAAAATACAATCTGAAATAGATAATGCTGTTGTAAACGATTATAATAAAGCTATGGAAGCTTTAGATATACTTGCAATGAACGGTGCAAGTGGAACAGATATTATTACAGAGGCATTGAGAAAAGCAATAGATTTAGTAAATGAGGATAATAGATATAGTATTTATATTCAGAGTTTAAATGAAAGAGAACAGTATATAGAAGACTATATACAACTATTTTCATCTACATCTTATATGGATACACAACCAATAGACTACTTTAACAGTTATAATCCACAGTTTACAGAGTATAATAAAGAGAATTATACAAGTAGAAGTGGGGATACATACAGTAAATTTTGGGCTTTAGAGGTTGCAGATAATAACAGTGAGGGTATAAAACCATACATTATGTATGATTTTAGTAACAAGCACGAAAGAGTGGAATTATTAATAACATGTAGTAACATAATGGATGCTGAGAAATATTTCTACTTAGAGATATATGCAGATGATACTTTAGTAGCTACAACAGAAACAATAAATAGTTATTCAGGCATTATTAAGATAGACGAACATATTAATAATTGTAAGTTATTAAAATTAGTGGCAATTAGAACTGATAATTCAAACGTATTAACAACAGAACAACCATCTCTGGGAATAGTATCAATTAAGGGATATACAAAGAATATACCAGAATTCATTTACTATACTCCTGCAGTATCCATAGAAGATATGAATAAAGAAAATGTAACAGATGGTACAAATAATACAGAAAATAATGAAATAATACAATAAAATGGCTAATTAGAAATAGGTAGTAGAATTACTACCTATTTTATTTTGTGCTATTTGCGATTAACAATAAAATACATAATAAAACAAGCTGAAATATCATTATTTTAAATAAGATTTAATCAAAATTATATACGATATTTAGCTGAAAATCATTAATTTTTAGCAGAAATATCAATAAATTTAAAAAATTTGGACATTAGTGTTGACAAAAATGGAATTATATGGTATAATATGATTATAAAAATTTAATTGAGTTAAACAATTAGTAAATGAAAGGGGCAATAGTAGTATGATTAAATTAGTAAAAACAATTGTTGACACTAACAGAACTCTTTTAGGCTTTGTAGCTGAAGGAAAAAGAAGTGAATTTGGGGAGCTTGGTAAAGAAAAAGTAGAAAAAAGCATTCCTGTTACAGCTTTAATTCAGCAGGGTTTTGTAAATAACCAAATTGCAATTGTAAAAGGAAAAATTTCTGAAAAAAATAACTTTAAGATTAATGATTTACCTATGGTTGTATTTGTTAATAATGAATTAATTCCAATAGATAATACAATTAATCTATGTGAAAGATTTATTAAGGATAATGAGCCTATAGGATTTAGGGTAAAATTTTCAGATAATACAGAGTGCAATTACACATATGTGCAGACATTACAGATTGCAAAATGGTTTAAACCTGGTAATTTTGTGGTTAAAACATCAACATCTGGCAAATCATTTATATCAGGTAAATCAGGTATAAGACTTGAGGATTTAAAAACAACTATTATAGGTGTAAAGCCTGAAAAAGTAGCCAAGAGAACAAAATCTGGAGCAAAGACAAAAGATAATATTCAAAGTACACTCAAATCTGATTGCGACATAATGGATATATATGAGTTTATTGCAAGCTGTGGTGGTAATATAATTAAGCTTCCAAATGATAAATATGTACCAGTTGGAGAAAAGAAGGTAACAACAGATCCTGAATTTATTCCATTAAATATTGGTGAAATTGCAGAACCTTACTTAAGATTTTCAGCAACTAAGCTCAATGCAAACGCAGCTTTTAAGAAAATGGGTAAAGTGACAGTTAATTTAGCAGGTTCACCTGTAGATATGTATACATATACATTTAATACAAAAACAATTTTTTTAAATGGTAAAAATTACATGGATAAATTTGCAGTTGCAGTTACTCCTGATAAAGAAGCCGAGTTAATAAATGCATTTGGAAAAATAATGGCACTTGAAAAAATTGATGACCCAATTATTGTTCAGCCTGTATGTTCTTTAACTGGACAGAGAGCATTATCAATTTACAGAGTAAATACTGATAAAATTGCATTAATTGCTGAGAGAAAATATGATTCAAGTATATTAAGTTCAGAACAAATAAGAGACTTAATGATTCAGTCATATAATTTAGAGCTAATGAGTAAATATTTATCTCCTAGAGCAGGGGTTATAGCAGAACTTAAGAAGACTCTTAAACCTAAAGAAGTAGTTGAAGCTACTGGAGTTAAGATAAATGGATTATTTGCATCTATGAATTCAGCTGGATTAAAGGCTATATCAGAGTCTGGCATTGACATTTACAATGGTTCTTATAAGAGAACAGTTAGTGTAACTAAAGATGCAGATGAGTTATTAGAAAAAGTAAGTAGCATAGAAAAGAAAGATCCTGTTGAGATAGAATATGCATTAGCTGGATATACAGTTGGCAGTAAAGTAACAGGTAAGGTAATCAGAGGTTGGGTAGCAAACAATGATAAAACACAGTTACCAGCAGAAGTATTAGAAAAACTATTACCTATAGAGTCAGAAACAAATGCCATTGAAAAACTCAGAAAAGCATGGGAATTAAATAAAGTAATTGATGCTCAGCTAAGTGCAATTAATAAAAAATTATGGATGCATAATTGTTCAATGTTCCTTGTCAGTGGTCGAGCAAAGGTGCATACACATGATGCTAAGTTCTGGACACCTGATGTTAATACAAGAGTAAAAACAGCACTAGTCTATTCATGTACTAAACCTGGTTGTGAAGGGCTTAAAGTAAAGATTAAAGGTACACAAATTTAATGTTACTGTCATATAATATATTATTCGGGGTAGAGTGATAGGCACTTTACCCCGAATTTTTATGGAAATAAACTTAGTAAAATAGATGCTTACTATCTTTAAAGACTATAATATATACATACTTACAATAATAAGTAAATTATTGTAAGTATAAAATTAATGGAGGAATGGTTAAATGAAAGACATATATAAATTGTACTGCATACATATGAATAGGGGTATTTTACAGTTTTGTTTCATAAATATATATGATAATGAATCAACTACAAATAAACTAATATTAAATATAGATGAGATTAAAAGTGCAATTAGTAGTTCACAATACATATTAGAAGGTATAGAAGGTCTACTTGATAATACAGAAGACTGGGTATATAATTCTGACTATACACTTGTTAAAATAGATGGAATTAAACAGGAAGTATATGGTGAGGCAATTACATATTTAAGATGTGAGCTAATAGGAGATAATCAATACATAATATGGTGCAATTATGCAGGTGAACTATTTAAGAGTAAATCAGTTAATATATTAAAAATTAGACAAGCATGTTGTATAAGTAACATTGAGATAGATACAATACCAACAAATACAACTATTGTTAAACACAAAGATGGTGAATTAAATCATGTATTTAAAATAACAAATACATTTAGTGCTCATATATACTATAAAAATAATAGTATAAAAAGAAATAAAATAAAAGTTAACAATATAAAAACAAAGGGTTTTAGATATAATGAATTTACTAAAATATTTGAAATATATGATAACATAGAAAAATTAGATATATACGAAGAAATTAATAAATATTTACATTCAGGAAAAATTACTATACAGCTAGCTGATGACATTGTAAGTAAAAATCAGGTAAAAATTAAAGAGTTTAGTAGTACATATATAAATAATAAGGCATTAGATATAGAAATAAATATACCAAAGGAATGTACACTACACATAGAAAATTTTTTTGTTAAAGAATATTTAAGTATTAATACAACAGATTCAAATATAGTCATAGATAATATAATATTACAAGGAGATAATACAATAAATATAAATGGATTGAATGTTACCAAAGTAAATAGTGTGAGTATCATCAGGAGTAGTAGGGAACAAAGTATAGGCATTCAAAATAGTTTTAATAATTGTGACATAGCAGGAAAATTTGATATAACTAATATTGTAATAGATAATAGTTTTAATAATTCAAATGTAAACATAATAGTTAAAAGCTGTTGGTTGATTATTAAAAATTCTTTTAATAATTCAACATATAAGTCTACTGTAGATACAGTAAAAATTGATTGTTTAGGATCTTTTAATCAGACTATTCTAAAAGATACAAAGATTGTTCAAGGAGAACTAGGGGATAGTAACTATGAAAATAGATTACTATATAATAATGCCAATATGATAGAATTATCATTCAGTGATGTTGAAATAAAAGAACTAATATTATATAAATGCCATTCAATATTAAATTCATTTAATATTGTAAAAATACATAAAGTTGGGGTATTAAAACATATAGAATCTATTGACAAGTCATTTAATAATATGAGTATAAGTCAACCAAGCATAATAATAGGTGATGTAAATATAACTGAATCATTCAAAAATATAGACCAGTTAGAAGAGATTATATTTAGAGAAAGTTGTAAACTAGCATATGGATTCAATGAATGTAGAAATTTAAAGTCAGTTAAATTTGAGACAAATAGGTATATAATGTTGAGTGAGTCATTTATAAATACACAGGTTAGCTATCTAGAAGTATATGAATCACTTGAATTAAAAAATCATGTAGGCTGTGGAGATATTACACTTGATGTATGTGGTGGAAGATTTGGATGGTATAATGGAGATATAATTGCTGATAAAATACACATAAAAAATGTAACTACAATAGGAAGCTCATCTATGGGTTTTAAATGCAAGGCTGAGTTAACCATAGATGATACAGTTAGGGAAATAGGATACTCAGCATTTAAAGGGGCATGGCTAAGAAAAATAGATTTATGGCATTTAGATAAAGTAAAATATATCAGAAATAATACATTTGAAGGGTGTAAAGCATCTATTATAGTACTCCCTAAAAATATAGAAAAAATAGAGGATAGGGTATTCAAAAACTGTTTAAATTTAACACATTTAGTAATGAATTCAACTATAAAAGAGATAAATACAAATGCATTTGGAGATTTATTGAAAGATTCCAAGAACTTTAGTACAAATACATACCCTAATATATATGTATTTAAAGGATCAGTTGCTGATAAATTTTTTACACGTAGAAGAATACCTGTAATATACATAGAAAATATAGATGATGCTTATGACATTATATATGATAGAAAGAACACATCATTGAAAATGGCTAAGTTACTTCTGAGAGATGCTAAATTTACAGAGTATAGAACAGATAGTAGATTTGCTAATTCATTAGATGTAATATATAATTTAGACAATATAATAAATGAGCAAAGTGACGATGATAGTACATACATTAATATACCTAAGTATATTAATGTACCAGTGTGTTCTTTAGATAAACCTTCAAAAATATTACCAAGCATAACAGATAATAGTGTAAATAAGGCAAGATTTAATATAGCATGCGCATTCCTGTTTAAATGTACTACACCATTAAAACTAGATTTAAAGATGTATAATATATTTAGTAATTTTTACTACTTAGGTCATAATGTATGGTATTCAGATATAACTAATAAAAACTATATTTTTATAGAGAATTATGCTATACATAACAAGGATGGAGCAGATGGCGCATGCTTTCAACTTGTAATGGTGATACAATCAGGAATAGTAATATATGCCACTATAATAGATAAAGTAAGTATAGATGCACAGGATAAAACTAGGATAAGATACGGTTCAAATAACATATTTTGTTTCTATGATACACTGGCATTAAATAAAGAATATCAACATAAAAACAGGCAAATGTCATTGTTAAACTTACTTAAAAGGGGAGATGTATTAAATAGATATGAAGATTCTTGTAAGATATCAGGTAAGAATATACCAAACAAGCTTTCAAATGAAGCATTTAAACACTTTTTAGGTGAGATGATATTAGTATATTCAGAAAGAGTAAGTAGAATAAAGAGAAAACAAACAAAGGCTTATTTTATAAGTACAGTAAATCTACATTGTATAGAGGCATTTATAGATATAGCAGGCATTGATACTCAAAATATAGACAATATAAAGAGCATAATCATAAATGAGATTTATGATGAGATACCAAAAAATTTATTTAAGACAATAAGAAATATAAACAATTGTGAAAAAGTACAATTTGTTCAGGACTGTTTAAACAAGGGATATGATTTAATATCGTATCAAAATAGTGTAGATTCATATCAATCTACAGAGTATCTTGTGGGTAAATATTTAACAGCTAAAGGTATAGAGGGTATAGAAGATATAAAAGATATTAATGATTTATATATAATATTAAGTACTGGTTTTTGTAAAGAGATAGAAAAGATAGATAAAAAATTAGAGCAGTTAATAAATAATAGACGTTATAAATATAATATAGAAGGCAATATGATTAATATAGAAAGCTTGATGTATTGTAAAGAAAATTATTTATTTAAAACTATTGATAAAAATAGTATACTTTGGATTAATTGTGGAAATACAACTAAGCTATATTCATTAATGATGCCAATAAATAAGATTATAAGTAATCTTAGAGAAATAGGTAGAGATTATACAGATAATGTTCAGAATAATACGCAGATGAGTATAGCTTATATAAACAGTAGTGAATTGGTGAGTATTATTAAAATAAGTACACAATGGTCAATATATAAAATAGGATTTCATAGGGTAACAAAGAGAGTATACTTATTATTATATAAGGAGTATAGTGATAAGTATATACCATTACTAATATTTAATGATTTTAAAGCAATGATAACAGAAATAGAGAGATTGAATGATATAGACCAAAAATATATTAGGAATATGCTAGAAAATATTATAACATTGAATTGGGCGTTCAATCAGAATTATTCCAGTAGATTCTACATATCAGATAGTGTGCAAGACTTATGGAAATTAGTATCAAAACAACCTAAAATAGAAAATAAACCTTAAATTAGACATAAAGGTATTGGTGTTATATTTATTATGGTGGTGTGTACATTATGAAATATACATTTCTAGATATACTAGAGTCAAGAATATTTGATGAGACAAGAGTAATGTTTGTGACAGGACCATATAATCTGTTTAATAACATGGTTACAGATGAACTAAAGTCAAGGTGTAGGCCAGATGTAGAAATCGAAATAGATGGTGAAACACTTAGTATGTTTGGTATTGAAAAAGATGAAACGTCTGATATATCTAATAAAGTTGATTTTGATACATTTATGGAAGTGAACGGTGTAGCTAATGTAAATGGTAAATGGTTCTGTAGAGTAGATTTAAAATCATTAAGTAAAAAACAAAGAGATGCATTAAATGATTACATAAAAAGCCCATCCGACAATGGGATTCTGGTAGTTACCTCAACTGATTACAGAGATTACGCATTTTATTTGAAAAGTAAACTAATTGCAAATAGTAAATCAACTCACTTAATACAATTAAGTTGGCCTAATAAAAGAATACTTGAACAGATAGTTATAGCATTGTTTAACGAGAGAAGAATAGAGATTAATGTATCTTCGGCTAAGTTCTTTATATTGAGAATGAGTAATTCATATGATGATTATGAGGAAACCATAGATAAAATAGCTCAAAATATACCTGAGGGCAAACTTGAATATAATGACTTGCAAGAACAAATGAAAGGTATTGAAAATTATGTTATAGAAGACTTTATAGAATTACTTCTTGAACCATTAGCAAATGATAAGACTACATCTAAAAAAATTTATAAGATGCTTGCAGCATTAATGGATGAATTTGGTGCGAGAAAGTTAACAAGTAGTATAATTTCAATAGCAAGGGATAGCTTAGAGTTTAGACAGTTTATAAATGATGGGTATATACCTGTTAATATTTATTACTCATTTAAAGAAGTTCAGAAATCAATAGGTGATAAATCAAGTATTTCTAAACTATCTGAATTTCAGTTTAGAAAAAAGGCAAAATTGGCATCTAAAACTTCCTTACTGGATTGGCAATATATAATTTTAATACTGTCAAATGTTAATAAATTTTCTGATGAATCATATGAAAAAGCACTATATACATTAGTTTCGAGGTCGGTATTATCTGAAAGCAGATTAAATAATGATATAGGTGTAGATAACATATTAATAGATGATATATCATCTATTAATATGTTATCTACACCTATATCATTATTTAATCTGCTT
>JAGALE010000323.1 GCA_017625335.1 Lachnospiraceae bacterium | reverse complement strand
ATCCAGAGGAATTAATTGATATTGATAAAGAGCTTGATTTTAGCTTCTATGATAAGAATGGAGAGTTTAAATTTGTACAGCGATTGCAGGATATGGCTATGCTGTGGAATGGTATAATGCTTCGGGTTTTGTTAACTGTTGAGGATCAGGATAAGGTGCACTATGCCATGCCGGTTAGGAATATGGTGATGAACTCTCTGGCATATGTGGATCAGATGAGAGGTATATGGAACAGTATACCTGAGGATGAAAAGAAAGCTATGATGGGAAGCGCAGAGTTTTTCTCTCGATTTAGAAAAGATGATAAGCTGTATCCGGTGATAACTCTTGTGTTCTACAGAGGCGAGGATTGGGATGGAAATATGGACTTATATGATATGTTTGACTTGGATGGTATAAGAGATAATGAGGCTATGATGGAGGTGCTTAAAAAGTATGTTCCCAACTATCACATTAGTCTATTTAATCCACACGATATAAATGATATATCTGTATTTAAAACGGATTTACAAATGCTTGTGGGCGTGATAAAATGTTGTAAAGACGAGATTAAGATGAAGGATTACATATTTGACCATCAGGAGTATTTCGGAAATCTTGATTATGAGTCAAGTATGGTATACGAGCAGGTCTTAAATGTTAGTAGGTTAATTGATAGGAACGTAGTTAAGGAAGGAGAGAATGCAGATATGTGCAAAGCGATACAGGATATGTATAATAGTGCAAAGCAGGAGGGGATTGAACAGGGCTTAGATAAGATGGCACAGCTGGTTGCATTATTAATTAAGGATAATAAGCTTGTTGATTTAGAGAAGGCTTCCTCAGACCCGGCCTACAGAGATAGTCTTTTTGCGGAGTATAATTTGTAATTATTTTCAATTAGTTCGCACTAGAAAATATCTCATTGAACAAAATCATTCCATAGATTATAATAGTTATGTGCGCCTATGTGCGGCACATAGCTATTTTTTGTATATAGCTTTATATAAAAGTTATTATGGAACATTATATTTATAACATTATATTTAAAACACTATTTTACATCATTTAACATAGAGGGATTTAAACTATGAAAACTAATACAGATAATAATTCTAATACCAATGCTTCTGCAGCCGTAGCATACTCTAAGGACTTAGAGGTTTTTATGTCCGCTCATGGCATCGGTATCAATACCTTGGATGAGGATGCAAGAGGAGAGCTGTCTGCTAGAAAGTCTCGTTTTGAGTTTCTTAGAAGAAGCAAGCTTTGGCCTTATATGAAGCCCCTTAAGGTGGTTTATGCTCACATGAGGTATTTTTATTTTGTTATGAAGGAGCAGGGCTTTATTAAGGCTCTCAAGACTAAGAAAAGTGTGAAGAAGTTTTCTAAGGAGTACATCAAGGGCTTATTCCCTGATGAGGCCACTATAAAGGAGCATAAGGCACACAAGTTTTCTAAGGATATAAAGTTTAGTATTTTGGCTCCTCTTTATAATACTCCGGAGAAGTTTCTTAGAGATATGATTGAGTCTGTTATGGCTCAGACCTATTCTAATTGGGAGCTTTGTCTTGCGGATGGTAGTGATGATGAGCATGCATTTGTAGGTAATATTGTGGCGGAGTATCAGGCTAAGGATAGTCGTATTATCTATAAGAAGCTGGAGAAGAACTTAGGTATTTCCGAGAATACTAATATCTGTATAGATATGGCTACCGGTGAGTATATCGCTCTTTTTGACCATGATGATATTCTGATTCCTACAGCCCTTTATGAGAATATGCTTGCTATCTGTGAACATGATGCGGATTTTATATATACGGATGAGGCTACATTTAATGGGGATAATATCTATGATATTGTAACCTATCATTTTAAGCCGGATTTTGCGGTGGATAATCTTAGAGCGAATAATTACATCTGCCATTTTAGTGTGTTTAGCAGAGAGCTTGTGGATAAGGTTGGTAAGTTTAGTACCGAGTACGACGGTAGTCAGGATCATGATATGATTCTTCGTCTCACTAGTGCTGCAAAATGTGTATACCACATTCCGAAGCTTCTTTACCTATGGCGTTCTCACAGTAATTCTGTGTCACAGGATATTAATTCTAAGACCTATGCCATAGATGCGGGTAAGAGAGCTGTTAGGGATAACCTGGCTAAGGCAGGGCTTAAGGCTACTGTGGAGAGCTCACCTGCATTTCCGACTATATACAAGATTAATTATGAGCTTACGGCTACCCCTAAGATTTCTATTATTATTCCTAATAAGGATTCCTTGAAGCTTTTGGGTAACTGTGTGGATTCTATTCTTAAGCTTTCTACCTATAGGAATTTTGAGATTGTTATAGTGGAGAATAATTCTACCACTGATGAGATTTGGGAGTATTACAAGCTTATTGAAGACCTTGACATGGTGAAGGTGATTCGCTACGAGGATGAGTTTAACTATTCCCGTATTAACAATTTTGCTGTAAATGCAGCTACAGGGGACTATCTTTTGTTCCTTAATAATGATATTGAGATTATCACTCCTTCCTGGATGGAGGAGCTTCTGATGTATGCTCAGAGGGAGGATATTGGTGCTGTTGGCGCCAAGCTTTATTTTGGCAATAATACTATTCAGCACAATGGTGTTGTTATCGGTGGCGGTGAGGACAGGATTGCCTTCCACAGCTTTGTTGGTGAGCATAGAAATCACGTGGGCTATATGGGTAGACCATTTTATGCTCAGAATGTCAGCGCTGTTACTGCAGCCTGCCTGCTTATGAGAAGGTCAGTATTTGAGGAGATTGGTGGCTTTGATGAGAAGCTGGCTGTGGCTTATAACGACGTGGACCTTTGCCTTAAGGTTAGGGACAAGGGCTATCTGATTGTGGTTAATCCATTTGTAGAGGCTTACCATTACGAGTCTATCTCAAGAGGCTATGAAACTAAGCGTGGTAATCAGGATAGATTCAGGGCTGAGGTTAATTATATGAAGGATAAGTGGGGACACGTGCTTTCTAAGGAGGACCCATTCTACAATCCGAATATGTCTAAAGATCGTAGCTGGAAATTTGGGATTATTCCATAAAATAGTTTGGAATCATGGAAGTTGGAAGTTTGGGATTATACCATAACAACAATATCCCATTCAGAGGAGTATAACATATGAGTAAGAAAAGTGATGCTAATAAAGCTGATAAGAATGTGAATATAAGCAAAGCCCATAAGCTTGACCATGCTGAAAATAATTCTGATAATTCTCTCAATCTTAAGCAGATAATTATTAAGGCAATTATAGTGCTGGTTGTGTCAGTTGTTTGTGGTCTGTTAGGCGAGGTTTTCTTCAACCTTAAGGTTTTAAGATTGTCTGATGCAGAGAAGGGTAAGCAGGACTTTGACTTATCTACAATCCGTACTGAGGGCTTTGAGCTTAAGGATGGCAAGCTTACTATGACTAAGATGCCTGCTATGATTAGCGTGGACAGGTCGGTGTCTTATCTGTCTAAGCTGGAGATTGACTACACATTTGACAGAGATTTTACTGCTACTGTAAGACTTTTCAATTCTCAGGCAGCAGTTGATGCCATGACCCCTGCTTACGTTAGAGATGCTAACAATAAGGGCTTTGGCATGACTGAGATTGTTATAGATAATTCGGTGCAGTACGTGGATGTAATTTTTGATGACAATGCTATGGGTATCACCATAGATTCTGTAGCCTATGATAATGCATTTAACTTAAGTGGAAGAAGAATGCTTTGTGTTATGATTTTCGTAGCTATGGCAATGTTCTTGATTTTGTTCCATAAGCTTCTTGCCACAAGGCTTGAGGTGGTGTTCGCATTTTTGGCCACAGGACTTTGTGTGGCTATGGTGTTTACCTTCCCAACTCAGAAGGTTTCCTGGGATGAGGCTAATCATTTTTATTATGCTTATCACTTAGGCTTTGGAGATGAAATTGTAAGTACTCCGGAGATTAGATATTACAGTAGTGATGATGCTGTAAGTACCTTGTTTTACCCTAAGAGTGAGGACGAGTATGAGGCCTTAGAGGATTTCCTTAGGGGAAGTAAGATATACGATGAGGGTGATGAGGGAAATCAGGTGGTTAAGACTTCATTTTCCAAGCTTAGCTCAGTGGGACATATCCCTAGCAATATAGGTAT
>JAGALE010000322.1 GCA_017625335.1 Lachnospiraceae bacterium | reverse complement strand
TACTTGCTAATATGTTTACTATTTTTTTAGTTAACTTCATAACAATTAATGTTGGTATGAGTATAGTGAACTATTGGATGTCAGCTCATTATCAGGAAATCTTTGAAAAGTATATTCCTAAGAAGATATATACAAGTGATGATGATTATTATGATTCTGTTGAAGTTGAAGATGAGACATTGGTAGATAATCCAATTGCTGATGATTCTTCAATAGAAATTGAGGCATAAATCAATGATTAATTAATAATATTTATATTTAATTTATATGATTAATAATTTATAAGATAGTAGAGGGTATGTTATGCAGATAGGACTAAGATTACATGATTCAGAGAAAATAGAGATTACTAAAAGACTTGATGTTGTAAAATCTCAAGGCTTTGATTGTGTACATCTAGCTCTTTCTAAGATAGAGGGGTTAAGTGCAGATGTAGATTCTTTATCTCCAGGCTATGCTATGTACCTTAAGCATATGTTTGATAATGCGGGTTTAGATATTGCTGTTTTAGGTAATTATTTGAATCTAGCACATCCTGATAAGGTTACTTTGAAAACAATACAACATAAATATATTTCACATCTTAGGTTTGCATCACATCTTGGTTGTAGTGTTGTGGGAACAGAAACAGGTGCTCCTAATCCAACATATTCCTATGATAAAGATACCTGTCATAGTGATTGGGCCCTTGATATTTTTATAGAAAATCTTAAGCCTGTTATAGAGGCTGCAGAAAAGTTTGGAGTTATTCTAGCTATCGAACCTGTTTACAAGCATATTGTATGGAATCCAGAAAGGGCGAGAATAGTATTAGATAAGATTAAATCTCCTAATTTACAGATTATATTTGATCCGGTTAATCTTTTACATCCGGATAACTTAGATAGAAGAGAAGATGTTATTAAGGAGGCAATAGACCTTCTTGGACCAGATATAGCTATTATTCATCTTAAAGATTATGTGATGAATAATGGTCAGATGGATTGCTTGGGATGCGGTTTCGGTGAGATGAATTATGACAGAATAGTAGAATTTGCAGTAAAAAAGAAACCATATATTCAAGCAACTTTAGAGAATACTACTCCTGAAAATGCTGTAAAAGCAAGAGAGTATATTCAAAGCTTAGAGAAAAGATTTAGATAATTATAATATGAAATGAAGGACTAGCTATATGATAGATAATAGTATTAAGAACAAAATTAATAAATATATAGATTATTTACTAGAGAATTCAAAACCACAGGCTCCTATGTGGAATATTGAAAAGGTATTAAGTGGTGAGCCAAATAAGTGGAATTACATAGATGGTTGTATGATTACAGCAATTCTCTCTCTGTATGAAATGACAGGTGATGAGAAATATTATAATTTTGCAAAGGATTTCGTTGATTACTATGTTCAGGAGGATGGTAGTATTTCTACATATGATCCTGAAGAGTTTAATCTCGATAACGTTAATACTGCCAGTAATTTATTCTATCTCTATGATAAAACAGGGGACGAGAAGTATCGTAAGGCAATAGAATTGGTTCGTGGACAGCTTGAGAGAATGCCTAGAACTAAGGAAGGTAATTTCTGGCATAAAAATATTTATCCATATCAGGTTTGGTTGGATGGTATGTATATGGCACAGCCTTTTTACATGAAATATGAGATGAAGTTCAATAAGATGAAGGGATGTATGGATTCTATTCGTCAGTTTGAAAATGTTGAGAGATTGATGAAGGATGATAATACTGGTCTTTATTATCATGGTTATGATGAGAGTAGAGAAATGTATTGGGCTAATCCTGAGACAGGCTGTAGTGAAAACTTTTGGCTAAGAGCATTAGGATGGTTTTCTGTAGCACTTGTTGAGACTGCTACAGCTATGACAGATGTTTTATACGATGAATTTAGATATTTACTTAGATTATTAGAAAACTTAGTTGAAGCTTTAATTCCATATCAGGACGAGAGTGGAATGTTTTGGCAGGTTGTGGATCATCAGGGAGAGGAAGGAAATTATTTAGAGACTTCTGGAACAGCTCTTATAGCATATGCCATTCTTAAAGGTGTTAGACTTGGATATCTTCCAGATGTTTATGAAAAAATTGGTGTTAAAGCATTAGAAGGAATTATTGATAAATACCTATCAATTGATGATGAAGGTAATTTAGAACTAGGGGGAATATGTCTTGTTGCAGGTCTAGGTGGCAAAACTAGAAGAGATGGATCAACAGCATATTATTACAGTGAGCCCGTTGTTAAGAATGAGGCAAAGGGCGTAGCGCCATTACTTTTGGCGTACATAGAATTATTAAGACGAGGATAAATTGAGGGATGGATTTCAAAATTGTAGACATTTTTAATCGAAGTGTTACTTTTGAACTTAATAATAATCAAGCTTACTGTCCTGAGTGTACATATATGTTATACATAGACGGGGAGTTTAAGGATACTGTAAGCACTAATGTTTTTTCTGTATTTGACTTAAAGCCAGATACAGAATATGTTGCTGAGCTTAAGTGTGAGAATGAAGATGAGATTTCAAAATTAAGCTTTAAAACTAAGACAGAAAAGCTTTTATTAGATGTAGCTAATTTTGGTGCTGCAGGTGATGGAGTTAAAAAGGACACACTTGCTATTCAGGCTGCTGTATATTGCTGTCCTGAAGGGGGAACGGTTAGAATAAGTAAAGGAACTTATCTGACAGGTCCAATATTCTTAAAAAGTAATATTACCATTTTATTAGAAGAGGGTGCTATATTACTTGGTATTACAGATAGATACGAATATCCTATTCTTCCTGGAATGGTTAGAAGAACTGATGACATAAAGAAAGAGATAAGCTTTACTTCATGGGAGGGTAATCCTCTTGACAGCTTTGCTTCTATTATTACCGGTCAGAATGTGGAAAATGTAAACATAATTGGTAAAGGAATTATTGATGGTAATG
>JAGALE010000321.1 GCA_017625335.1 Lachnospiraceae bacterium | reverse complement strand
CATTCTCTCCACACAAAATATTTAGATTTCTATTACCCCATCAAACACAACCTTTGCAGGTCCTGTCATATATACAAGATTAGTTTCTCTATCCCACTTTATAATAAGTTCGCCGCCTAATAATCTTACTGTAACCTCATCCTCCGTAAGACCATTCAAGATACTTGCCACAACAGTTGCACATGTACCGGTACCACGGGCAAGTGTTTCACCAGAGCCTCTCTCCCACACGCGCATCTTAAGATAGTCTCTGCTTACCACCTGAACAAACTCAGCATTTACTCTTCTAGGAAACAATGGACTTGACTCAAACTTTGGTCCTATCTCCTCTAATGGAAAAGTATCTGTGTCCTCCACATATGTAATACAGTGCGGATTTCCCATGGAAATGCAAGTTATGTTATATCTTGTACCATCTATATTTACAGGATAGTCTACAACCTTATCTAAATCCTTATCTATTGCCACAGGAACCTCTGCAGGAGCAAATATTGGTTCTCCCATATTAACGGTCACCATAGCAACTGTTCCCCTGTCACTTGCATCCTTCTTGTCTATAACAAACTTAAGATATTTTATACCAGCTAATGTCTCTACCGATATTTCCTCTTTATCAGTAAGACCATAATCATACACATATTTTCCAACACAGCGAATACCATTTCCGCACATTTCTGACTGTGAGCCATCTGCATTGTACATCTCCATAGTAAAATCAGCCACCTGGGAAGGTTTGATTAAAATAAGTCCATCTGAACCAATTCCAAAATGTCTGTCACTAACTCGCTTTGAAAGCTCTGATGGATCATCTACTGTTTCTTTAAAACAGTTCACGTATACATAATCATTTCCCAAGCCTTCCATCTTAGTAAAATTAAGCTTCATATCTATCTCCTTAAACCTAATTATTATATATTTTTATCAGATGTTTTAATGAGTGAAATAGCGTGGAAAACATCACATTCTATTTACGCCCATAATTAATTTATTTTACCATATTTTATATATTATTGTAAATGTAAGATTGCACATATAATACGTAATAAAACCTAGAGTTTTTACATCACTCTAGGTTTTATTACATATAATTATATTCTATATACCAAAAATCCCCATATTACTTTAACCACGGTGTGTCCTCTGTGTAATCATATTTTTTATCCTTTGGTTTATCCATAGCATCCACTTTTATAAAAACAATACCAAATACTATTGACAGTATCCCAAATGTGAAATCTACACACTTTGGCCACTCAGGTTTATCCGGATTTATATAAACTGTATACTTCTTACCATCCTTCATAGTGAACAGATTTCGAGATGAAAGTCCTCTGTCTTCGTAAAGCTTGCCGTCGTATTCGTAGGTCACATAAACACATCTATTGTTATTGCGACCTTTCTTGATAATATTTAGCTTACCTTCCACTTTGTCATATGTGGCCAGATAAAATACACTTAATCCTATAAGCCAAACTCCTACACATATAAAAATTATACCCGCCCACCAAAATGCACTTTTTTTCTCTTTCATCATTATACCTCCTCATAATACTAAATCAAAAGCTTAGTCATTTCCTAACATTTTAAGACCAATATAAAGCACCACGGCATCCTTAAGTTCTCGCGGATTATACCCTGTCTCCTTCCAGATTTTATCAAGCCTGTACTGCAGTGTATTCTTGTGCAGATAAAGCTGCTCACAGCTGTCCTTTAATGACATATTAAGGGAAAAATATGTCTTGAGAATTTTCTTATCCTTCTCTGAGATCTTCTCAACTGTTTTCTGTAGATAAAGCTGTTTTGTCTCATCTTCCACATTTCCCAAAAGTATCTCTAAGTCAAGCATATCAAAAACTGCCATACACTCATCTGGAAATAAGCTTTCTACGGCAATCTTAGCCGATTGATAGGACAAATACTGATGGGATAGTTCTGCCCTACGACCCACTCCAATCTTTAAAATCGGCGAATACTTTTGTCCCAGCTTTTCAAAAATATACAAACATTTTTCCACCTTTTCAGCTTCTAAAAATAATATGTATTCATTTGCGTAATTAAAGGTGTATAGCTGTGAATCTGTATTTTCGAAGGCCTGATATATGTACTTTTCTATCATGGACAGATTCGAAGGATTGTACCTTGAATCAAGCTTTACAAGTATAGTATGATAATTATCATTAATAGTCACCTGATAATTCTTCAGGAAATCCTTCAAGTAATCCAGGTTAATATAATCGTGATTAATAATGGAGCGGATAATATGATTCATCTGAGTTTTCTTAATATGCTCCTGCTGATCTAATTCATGCTCTCTTAGAATCAAAGCTGTGATTTTTTGAGCCAGATATACATATTTTCGTACCTCATCCGGCTCTCCACTAATACCTATTACTGCACATATATCTCCCTTATATGTGAAAGGAATGTTCACTCCTTTTTTTGTACCAAAATATCCTTCGTTACTATCAACCTCTATAGTTTCACCCTTTTTAATTACCTGGTGACCGATTTCGTGATAGTCTCCAATTCTCTTAATATCTGTGCTTGCAAATATAATTCCCTTAGCATCTATAAAATTGATATCATGTCCCGCAACATCCTTTACCGCCTCAACGATTTGCTGAGCCACGTTCTGTCTGATAGAAAACGCCATTAAATCCTCCACTCATTCCACTTTATGTTATATATACTAAATTTTTACATGCATTTCAAGTAGTTTTTGTTTTACATAACATATCTTTTGAATTTTTTATATGTTATCATTATCCCAACATAAAGAAATCGGAACAACAAACTAAAAAAGGGAGGTAGTAAATAATGAAAGTAGTAGTAGCAATTGACTCATTAAAGGGAAGCTTATCTTCTCTTGAAGCAGGAGACGCAATCAAAACTGGTATATTAAAAGCAATTCCGGATGCTGAGGTTTGCGTAAGACCCCTGGCTGATGGTGGAGAAGGTACTGTAGAAGCACTTGCTCTTGGAATGGGTGGAAAGTTAGAAACTGTTAAGGTTACAGGACCTTTAGGAGAAAAGGTGGACTGTGTATACGGCATATTAGAAGAAAGCAAGACAGCAATTGTTGAAATGTCAGGTGCTGCTGGAATCACATTAGTTCCAGATGCAGATAGAAACCCACTTCACACAACAACCTATGGCGTAGGCGAGGTAATAAAGGATGCCATTGCTAAGGGCTGTCGCCACTTTATCGTAGGAATAGGCGGAAGTGCAACCAACGACGGAGGAATCGGAATGCTTCAGGCACTTGGCTATGGAATGCTTGATAAAGACGGAAATCAGGTTCCATATGGTGCAAAGGGGCTTAAGGAAATCGAAACAATCACAGATGACAATGTAATTCCAGAGCTTAAGGAGTGTTCATTCAGAGTAGCTTGTGATGTAACTAATCCACTGTGTGGAGAGCTTGGCTGTAGCGCAGTATTCGGACCTCAAAAAGGCGCTGACGGAGCTATGATTATCCAGATGGATAAGTGGCTTGCCTACTACGCAAAGCTTACCTCTGAAAAGTATGGCAAGGCAAATGCTAAGCATCCTGGAACTGGAGCTGCTGGCGGATTAGGCTTCGCATTCTTAGCCTACACAAATGCAGTGTTAGAATCAGGAATTAAGATTATCCTAGAAGAAACAAAGCTTGAAAACTACGTTCAGGATGCTGATATAGTAGTTACCGGAGAAGGCAGATTAGACGGTCAGACAGTATTTGGCAAGGCACCTATCGGTGTTGCAAATATTGCAAAGAAATATGATAAAACTGTTCTTGCCTTCGCAGGTGCAGTAACACCAGACGCAACTGCTTGTAACGAACATGGTATAGATGCATTCTTCCCAATCTTAAGAAGAATTCAAACATTACAGGAGGCTATGACTCCTGCTGTGGCAAGAGATAATATGGAAACAACTGTAGAACAGGTATTTAGATTAATTAATGTGAAAGGGGTTTAAGTTATGTACGAATTTACAACACTCGGTGCAATCGTAGGATTAGTAATCGCAATTGTACTCATTATCAAAAAGGTTTCTCCGGCATATAGCTTAATATTAGGAGCTCTCATCGGTGGTCTCATCGGTGGTGGCGGACTTGAGACAACAGTTAGTACTATGGTAACCGGCGCGTCAAGCATGATGTCTTCAGTTCTTAGAATTATGACCTCAGGTATTCTGGCAGGTGCACTTATTAAAACTGGTTCAGCAGAAAAAATCGCTGAGACAATAGTATCTAAGCTTGGTGAGAAGCGTGCACTTTTCGCTATCAGCATCGCAACTATGGTAATATGTGCAGTCGGAGTATTTGTAGATATCTCTGTTATCACAGTAGCTCCTATTGCAATCGCTATCGGAAGAAAGGTTGGTCTTACTAACAGCAGTATCCTTCTTGCTATGATAGGTGGCGGTAAGGCTGGAAACATCCTCTCTCCTAACCCAAATACAATCGCAGCATCAGAAGCATTTCAGGTTGACTTAACAGCTCTTATGATGGAAAATGCACTTCCAGCAGTTGGCGCTCTTATAGTAACTGTGTTACTTGCTACATTGCTTTCAAAGAAGGGCAAAGACGCAATCCCTGAGGATGAGTCAAGAGACAAAGAAAAGCTTCCAAACTTCTGGGCAGCTTTCGCAGGACCACTTGTTGTTATTATCTTACTTGCACTTCGTCCAATATGTGACATCAGCATTGACCCATTAATCGCACTTCCTGTAGGTGGTTTAGTGTGTGTATTAGTAACAGGAAACTTAAAGAGCACTATTCAGATTACAGAGTTTGGACTAAGCAAGGTAATCGGAGTTTCAATCCTCTTAATCGGTACAGGTACAATCGCAGGTATCATTAAAGCATCTGCTCTTCAGTATGACGTAATCAATCTTATTGATGCAATGAACCTTCCAGCATTTGTGCTTGCTCCTTTATCAGGTATACTTATGGCTGCGGCTTCTGCTTCTACTACAGCAGGAACTACAATTGCATCACAGACCTTCGGTGGAACACTTATAGCCCAAGGCGTACCTGCTATTTCAGCAGCTGCTATGGTTCACGCAGGTGCAACTGTAGTTGACTCACTTCCACATGGTTCATTCTTCCATGCAACTGGTGGTGCTGTAAAGATGAGCATAAGCGACCGTATGAAGCTTATACCTTACGAGGCATTAATTGGACTTACAAGCACAGTACTTTCAATAGTGTGGTACTTAATTTAAATACATAATATAAATTGCAATTAACAACAAACAAAAATCGCAGGGATTTGATTCCCTGCGATTTTCTTTCATGCCAAACCTTCATTATAGAAGCCCTGCATCCGCCATATTTTCTTCAAGATTTTCTATTATCCACTTTTGCACAAATTTTTCAAATGGAATAGGATACAGTTTACAATAACCATGGTCATACTCATAAAAACTTCCAGTCCTGTCAATAACAAGCATAGAACCATCACCTATATAATGCCCCACAATAAAGACTTCTTCTAATTCCTCTATATCATCAAAGGGACACTTACATATGGTAGTAAGTGGAAGAATATCAACTGTGCATCCCATATCAAATCCATTAGAAAGCTGATACCATTCTTTAAGTGACACAGGCAAAGTAATCTGCTGTTCTTTCTCCCATGCTTCTATATCCTCATTAGAAACTGGAGAATATAATTTATATGAATCATATGCTGCATCCTCTAACTTTTTGCAATAATCTGCTATTAAATCAAATTGCTCTTTTATTGAATTATTCATCTAAAACATCCTCCAAACTATCTTGTGATTCGGTATCATATGGGTGTCAATTCATTATATTAATGTGTAGTTCTATGAAGTAATTTATGCTCCTTACCAGCTATTACATCCTGATAGGTCTGATTAAGAAGTGGATTATCTTCAGTAAATCTTATCAACGATTCTCTATCCACCGCATAGATTCCCTCTGCACGAGAAGCTCTTGTCCTTGGTCCTATAGGAAGTGGCTGACCACCACCTGCTATACAGCCTCTTCTACAAGCCATAACCTCCACAAAGTCGTAATGTGCCTCGCCGACCTTTATAGCCTTAAGAAGCTTGTCGGCGTTGCCAAGTCCATTTACCACTGCAATCTTTACTTCTCTATCACCAAGCATAACGCTGGTTTCCTTGATACCCTCATCACCACGAACTCCTGAGAAGCTAAGCTGTGATATAACCTGATGTCCCTTCTCAGCAGATACATGACGAAGCACTGCCTCAGTAACGCCTCCGGTTACACCGAAGATTGATGCCGCACCTGAAGCTATACCAAATGGCATATCCGGCGCTTCACTTTCTATCTCATCAAACTTAATTCCAGCCTGACGAATCATTCTGATTATCTCTACTGTAGTAAGTACCTTATCTGTGTCCTGTCTGCCATCTGTAAAGTTATCATGTCTTTCTATCTCACCCTTTTTAGCTGTACAAGGCATAATAGATACCACAAAGGTCTTCTTGCCATCTTCTGCATCCTGCTTAGCAAAGTACTCCTTCACTACTGCTGAGAACATTCCCTGTGGAGAACGACATGTTGATATATTACCTGCAAACTCTGGATACTTAGTCTCACAGAATTTAACCCAGCCCGGACAGCAGGAAGTAAAGAGTGGAAGATTCTCGTTCTTCTCCAATCTTTCTGCGAACTCCTTTGATTCCTCCACAACTGTAAGGTCTGCTGCAAAGTTTGTGTCATATACCTTGTCAAAGCCCATTACTCTAAGGGCTGCAACAAGCTTGCCCATAGTGTTTGTTCCCTTAGGGAAGCCAAACTTATCACCTACTGCAAGTCTAACTGCAGGAGCAATCTGAGCCACCACTCTTATATTAGGATCCTCAATAGCCTGCCAAACATCAGTAACATTTGTACGTACCGATATAGCACCTGTAGGACATGCAACTACACACTGTCCACAGCCTACACAATCTGTCTCTGCTAGTTCTTTGCCAAATGCTGGAGTTACCTCCATCTTTGAACCTCTGTGAGCAAAATCTATAGCGCCAACTGCCTGAATCTCATCACAGGTTCTAACGCAGTCACCACAGAGAATACATTTGTTAGGATCTCTTACTATGGATGGTGAACTGATATCAATTGGTACCTGCTCTCTGTTATTAGGAAATCTAACCGAGTGAATTCCCACCTTAAATGCAATGTTCTGTAGCTCACAGTTTCCATTTCTGGTACACACTGTACAGTCTCTACAATGTGACGCAAGAAGAAGCTCTATAATAAGCTTTCTATACTTTCTAATCTTAGTTGAATTTGTCTTAATTACCATTCCGGCACGTGGTTGCTCTGAACAGGATGCAAAAATTCTTCCTCTGTCATCCTCCACAACACACATACGACATGCGCCGTATACAGAAAGCTCTGAGTGGTAACAAAATGTTGGTAAATCGATGCCAGCCTTACGAATAACTGCAAGAATATTCTTCTCTCCCTCTATAGGCACACATCTTCCGTCTATAGTCATATAATCCATTACTTAAGCACCTCCCTACACTATTTCTATTGCCCCAAATGGACAATCACTCTCACAAGCGCCACACTTAATACACTTAGCGACGTCAATAGTATACGGACTCTTAATCTGTCCGGCTATAGCCCCTACAGGACAGTTTCTTGCACACTTAGAACAGCCCTTACACTTGTCTGGGTTTATCTTGTAGGTTCTAAGTGCCTGACAGTTGCCTGTGCGACATTTCTTATGTAATACGTGCTCCTCATACTCTTCTCTAAAGGTTCTAAGAGTACTAAGCACAGGAAGTGCTGCACTTTTGCCCAGACCACAAAGTGCTGTATCAGTAATTGCAGTACCAAGCTCTTCCAGCATATCAAGCTGCTCCATAGTACCTCTTCCTGCAACTATATCCTCTAATATTTCAAGCATACGCTTGGTACCCTCACGGCAAGGAATACATTTTCCGCAGGATTCATTCTGAGTAAAGTTCATGAAGAATCTTGCAACCTCTACCATACAGGTATCCTCATCCATGATAACAAGACCACCTGAGCCAATCATAGCTCCGCGTTTTTTTAGTGAATCAAAATCAAGTGGTAGGTCAAGGTCTGTACCTATAAGACATCCACCTGATGGTCCACCAATCTGTACCGCCTTAAATTCCTTGCCATTCTTAATTCCACCGCCAATCTCATATACAATCTCCCTAAGAGTTGTACCCATTGGCACCTCTATAAGTCCGGTATTATTGATACTGCCAGTTACCGCAAATGCTTTGGTTCCAGGACTCTTTTCAGTACCGATTCCCTTGTACCAATTAGCACCATTTGTAATAATCATAGGAACATTAGCATAGGTCTCAACATTATTAAGAACAGTTGGCTTTCCAAAAAGTCCCTGCTCTACAGTTCTAGGTGGCTTAGTTCTAGGCATACCACGCTCACCTTCAATAGATGCTGTAAGAGCTGAACCCTCACCACATACGAAGGCACCTGCACCACGGTTAATATGAAGCTTAAAGCTGTAGCCTGAACCTAATATGTTATCACCAAGTAATCCTGCCTCTTCAGCCTGTGCTATAGCTATCTTAAGTCTGCTGATTGCTAGCGGATACTCTGCTCTAACATAGATGTATCCCTCCTGAGCACCAACTGCATATCCGGCAATTATCATACCCTCTATCATCTTGTGTGGGTCACCCTCCATAACAGAACGGTCCATAAACGCACCAGGGTCTCCCTCATCACCATTACATACCACGTAACGTGTCTTCTCTGCCTGACGTGCTACCTGTTTCCACTTGTATCCAGTTTGGAAACCACCGCCTCCACGACCACGAAGCTCTGAGTCATAAATCTCATTAATAATTTCATCCTGAGTCATATCAAAAAGGGCCTTCTCAAGGGCTTCATATCCACCCACTGCCAAGTACTCATTAATATGCTCTGCATCTATATGTCCACAATTTTTAAGTACAAGTCTTGTCTGCTTTGCATAGAAAGGAATCTCCTCCTGAGTCTTGTACTTAACACCATCCATCTCGTAAAGAAGTCTCTCCACAGGCTCACCATGCAAGATTGTCTTCTCATATATTTCTTCGCAATCCTCTTCCTTAACCTTTGTATAAAGGAAGTTATAAGGTTCAATTCTAACAAGTGGTCCCATCTCACAGAATCCATGACAACCACTCTTTTTTACACCACCGGCTGCATTCTTCACATCGGTAGCTACTGATGCTGCAACCTGTGCACTAGGACACTCGCCATTAGGACCGTGAGCCACTCCTGCTCCAAACTCTATCTCCACATTAGGATTGCCATCTACGAGAGCCTTTAGCTTCTCATATATCTTAGCTGAACCGCCAGCCAAGCAGCCTGTACCGGCACAGATGAGAATTCTAAATTTTTCCTGCTCCATAGCGACCTTAGCCTCCCTACGGGCACGAATTAAATCTTCTCTATTATTTAATCTCATTAGCTCTCACCTCTCAATTCCTTAATTAACTCTGTCACCTTATCAGGTGTCATAGCCGCATGTACCTCGTCATTGACAGTGAGAACAGGTGCTAAACCACAAGCTCCAAGACATGATACAGTCTCTACTGTAAACATCATGTCATCGGTAGTGTGCTTGCCCTTACCAAGCCCTAATTCCTTGTATAATCTTTCCAAAATACCTGTTGATTTTCTAACATGACAGGCAGTCCCATCACATACCTTAATCACATACTTACCCTTTTGCTCAAAAGAGAAATTCTCATAAAATGTAGCAACACTGTAAGCCTTTGCCTCAGTAATATTAAGCCTAGTAGCTATATAGCTAAGCAGCTCTGGTGGCAAATATCTGTACTCTGTCTGAACATCCTGAATAATAGGAATAAGCCAACGACTTTCTGTGCCGTACTGTCCTATTATTTCGTCAGCCTTATCATAATAAGTTTGATCTAGCATAACATACCCTCCTTAAATTTGACCCATATCAATTATACTACTTAAGCTAAATTTTTCCAATAAGAAAAAGCCACAGATATGGTTTTTAACCGTATCTGTGACTTTAACTTTCTTCTCATTAATCACCGAAAACAAGTATTCCTATTAAGCGCTTACCGCACTGAGAACAAGTGACTTAACCTCATCCTTGTTCTTACCTGTAGCAATAGCTACCTCCGTAAAAAGAACATCTTGTGCTGCATTCAAATATCTCTCGTCTGTGGCAGTAATCTTCTTACCTGCTGCCTCTCTCTCCTTCTTCCTGATCAGAAGGGTCTTAATGATCTGAAGCCACTGCTTTAACTCACAGCTTTTCATCACATTTTTATAGCACTCATCTCTCATACGGTCATTTACCACCTTAAGTGGCTCCATACTTTCTGCTTCATCGATAGCCTCCATAGCTTCTTTGGCAGTCACGATTTTCCTTAGAACAACCTTTGTGTTATCTGTAGGACAAAACAATCTACTTTCCCTAGACCTTTCCGGAACCAGAACATAATACAATCTATTATCGTCATAACCGGAAATGTCAGGATGAGTAATGTCTTCTATCCTACATATACCGTTCTGGCCATATACTATGTATTCACCTACGTCAAACATCTTCTCCCTCCTAAGTTATTATTGAACAAGAAACTTTTGAAAAAAAATTAAAACCATTCTTCAACAAGTGCGTCCAAATGATTTCAATCTTATTTTTCAACCGAATCTCTCGCTATATAATATACTATCAAACTTCTTTGCATTTTGTAAGCGATTTCAAGCAGAAAATTTTTTTTCGTTAGTTTACTAACAAAAGCACTATGCCTTTTTGTGCATTTTTACAACAATTCCCTGAAATTCTTCTCCACAAGCTTTCGGGTAACCATAAACATATGTCCACAAGTTGTGCATTTCAATTTAAAATCCATACCCACACGAAGAATTTCCCAGCTGTTCCCACCACAGGGATGACCTTTTTTTAATTTTATAACCTGTCCTACTTCAAAATCCATATATCCACCTTATCACATATACTTTTTTATTTCTTTTCGTAAAAATGATTCTATTTTTTACAACTTAGTATAAGCCACTACTTAACTTACATTGCCTTCAACCACATTCACAATACCCTTAGCTTCATCAACAACATATGTTGCACCTGCATTTTTTAGCTCATCAAAATTACCATATCCGAAGGTAACACCTATACTATCCATTCCAAAATAGCTTGCTCCATTTATGTCAAAATGTCGGTCTCCCACCATAACAGCTTGTTCTATGTTAAAACCATCATACTTTTCCTTAATCTGCTTTAGCAAATACTCTATAACCTGCTCCTTCTTCTCTCTAGTACCGTCAAAGCTTGCTCCAGCAGCTATATCAAAGTATTCAAGTAAACCTAGATTTTCTAATATGATTTTCGCAAATTTTTCAGGCTTCGAGGTTGCAAGATAAAGCTTAAAGCCTTTATCACATAGTTGCTTTAATGCCTTATCCATACCGGGCATAATTTCATTTTCCTCTAATCCCTTCACACTATAATACTCTCTATAATATCTAGTTGCGTCCTCTGCCTGCTTCTCAGTAAATCCACAATATTCCCTAAAGGAATCTCTAAGTGGAGGTCCAATAAATTTACGAAGGGTTTCATTATCCTCCATTTTAATACCAAATTTATCCAGGGCATATTTTATCCCATTAGAGATACCTAAGAATGGTTCTGTTATGGTTCCATCTAAATCAAACAAAATATATTTATAACTGCTCATAATACTCCTTATATTAATCTTAAAGCCATGCTAACCTAGATTTCAAATCTCATAGGTTCCACATGGCTTATAATTTACATCTATTCCTTATGTAGCTTCATGATTACAGTCTTTCTTGTAATTATTCCCACAAAGCATCCTCTATCGTCGGTTACCGCAAGAAAATTTCTATCAAGAATTTTCTCATAGATTTCTTCCTCGCTGGCAGTATTCAAAACAGCACCCTCCAGGTCAAGCTTTACTATGTCCTTAACCTGATAATTCGACAAATTTTCTCTTCCACCATCCATAACACGTCTAAGAAAATCTCCTTCACTTGCTATGGCTACGAATTTACCCTCGTCATCAATTACAGGAACTGCTGTATAACCACTTTCAAGGACAAATTCTACTGCCTTATCGACCGAATCATTTGCATTCAAATATGTAAGCATCTGCTTAGGAACCAGAATACTAAATATGTTCATTCGTTTCCTCCCAAAATACCTTGTATGTTATCATTTACACCCAATATCATTAGCACAGCCAGATCTATAGTATTATACTATAATATTTATCTCACCGCGCAAAACCCACATTATATAAATTATAACTGCTCAGCCATCTCAAGAAGTAGCTTCTCAGTCTTATCCCATCCAAGACATGGATCAGTGATTGACTTACCATAGCAACCACCGCCTATAGGCTGATTACCATCCTCAATGTAGCTTTCTACCATAACACCCTTAACCAAATTCTTTACATCATCAGAATGTCTTCTACAGTGAAGAATCTCATTAACTATACGAGGCTGCTCATCCCACTTTTTACCTGAGTTGTTGTGGTTAGCATCAACGATACAAGCAGGATTTACAAGGTTAAAATTCTGATACATATCCACAAGAAGCTTCAAATCCTCATAATGATAGTTTGCAATTGACTGTCCACTCTTGTTAAGTGAACCTCTAAGTATACAATGAGCAAGTGGATTACCATCTGTCTTCGTCTCGTAGCCTGAGAAAAGGAATGTGTGCTTAGCCTGAGCTGCAACACATGAGTTAAGCATTACTGTGTAATCTCCACTTGTAGGATTCTTCATACCTACTGGTACATCCATACCGCTTGCAGTAAGTCTGTGAGCCTGATTTTCAACACTTCTTGCACCTATGGCAACATAAGAGAGAATATCCTCAAGATATGGCCAGTTATCTGTATATAGCATCTCATCAGCAGCTGTAAGGTGTGTCTCCTTAATTGCCTTAATGTGCATCTTTCTAATCGCCTTAACACCCTCGATAAAATCCGGCTTATCCTCTGGATTTGGCTGATGAAGCATTCCCTTATAACCTGAGCCATTAGTTCTTGGCTTGTTAGTATAAATTCTTGGAATGATTAATATCTTCTCCTCAACCTTTTCCTGTACCTTAGCAAGTCTGTTAAGGTAATCAAGTACTGACTCCTCATAGTCAGCCGAGCAAGGTCCGATAATTGCTATAAACTTATCTGACTCACCAGTAAATATTTTCTTAATCTCTGCATCTCTAGCTGCCTTTATATCAAGTAGCTCCTTATCCATAGGAAATGCTTCTCTAATCTCCTGTGGGCCAGGTACCTTTTTAATCATATGCAATGCCATTTTCAAGTTCCTCCAATTTTGTCTTTATTATTTATTGCTAAATATATCCATTTCATTTTTAATGCGAACACAGATATTATACTCCTATATCTGCACGAATTCAAGAAAAAAGGCGTAAAGCCTTAATAAAGGACTTTACACCCTTTAGATTGTTGGTTACTTATTATACATTCAACAATTCCTTCCTCTATCTATCTCGAAAAGTCTTACTTGATCTTTTTCATAACATATAATATCTCCTGGTTGCATCTCTAATAATCCACAAATCTTCTCTAATGCTATTATACCTACAACCTCATTCCTTCTAATAGACTGTATTGCGTTCTCACCCAAAAGCTTTTCATTACGCATCCTGGATGTAGTGTAACCTTTTTTCTTTAATTCATCTAGTACATCTATCTTATATGCAAACATACGAATCCCTCCATGAGTATTAATATATACAATCTATTAAATCCTATCATTAGTCATAGTTTTTGTCTCTTCAATTAAGCGATATGAACCGATTTATCTTCTTTGTGCAAATCTAATATTTCATGCACCCTCTCTACCTCACTTAAAATCATTCTATCTGCATCTCTTAATTCCACCATCTGACCTTTTATTTCTGTAACATCTTCTTTAATAGTCGCCACTTCTCTTACTAAGCTGGTTACCTTACTCTCCAAGCCTGTTACCTTACTCTCTAAGCCTGTTACCTTACCATCTAAGCCTGTTACCTTACCATCTAAGCCTGTTACCTTACCATCTAAGCCTGTTACCTTACCATCTAAGCCTGTTACCTTACCATCTAAGCTTATTACCTTATCAAGCACCAAATCCAAAACTTCTCTGTCTGTCATAATATCAACTTCCTTTCATGTCTTCTGTTTATTCTATCGTCGGGTATAATAAATTAAAAATCATCACGTAATGTTTAATAACTTATATACATTATTTTTAATGTTCTGTCAATATAATTACATTATTTTTAATTCATTTTTATCTACAGAAGCCATCCTAATGTGAACAAATCACATCCAAAAAGTAAGATTTAAAACAAATTCAAAAACTATTCTATTCAATAGACTTAAGTGACTCCGCCATATCTATAGCCTCAATCTTACCTCTCATAACAAAATCTGTAAGCTTAAGGAATAAGAACACTAGTACCACAGTAAGCACATAGCTTATAGGGAACAAGGTCTCCTTAATAATAAACATATCAACCTTAATCTGGGATATAATAAATCCATTTAACAGCACTCCCAAAGGAATACCAACCACAATTCCCATAAATGTAAGCACTAGATTTTCTCTAAATACATAAGCGCCTGTTTCTCTCTGATAGAAGCCTAAAACCTTTATGGTTGCTATCTCTCTTACTCGTTCTGTAATGTTAATATTGCTAAGATTAAACAACACTATAAATGCCAACGCTCCCGCACAGCCTATAACAAGCCATACCACCATATCAAGCATCTTCATAGTGTTAGAAATCATATTCTTAACCTCTTCCACTACAGTCACATTTAAAACTGAATCTAGCTCTGAGAGCTCGGCACCTAGTTCATAAGAATCAGCATCCTCTGTCACATTAATATACATAGTATTAGCACTATATTCCTCTCCAAAGAAGTCTGCGTAGGTATCAGGGGTCACATATCCATAATGCCATACATAATTTGTATATACTGCAGAAACTTCTAGAGTTATATTCCTACCATCACCATTCGAAAGGGTAATGGTATCTCCTGCTTTAACCCCTGCAGCATCTGCTATACCATCACTAAGCATAATCTGTCCGTAGCCTGGAAACTTAGTGTCGCCACTTACAAGCTTATAATTCATAACAGGCTCCATATCTGCCTCATTCGCACCACAGATGTATACTGTTTTAACAGTTTCACCTGAATGGTATTCCGCAGTAGTTTTAAGAAGTGGACTCATCACAGAAGCATCATCACCTAAAATCTCTTCAACCTCTAGGATTATTTCATCAGTTATACCCTCTGCAAAGGTCACCTCCATATCATAGACCTCTATCTCATCATACTGAAATTCAGCAATGTTAGACACAGAATCCTTAATACCAAAGCCTGCCATTACAAGTGCGGTACATCCAGCGATACCCATAACCATCATAATCATTCTCTTCTTAAAACGAAATACATTTCTGGTGGTTATCTTGTGTAGGAATTTCATGCGCTTCCATATAGGAGTAATCCTCTCCATAAGAATCCTCTTACCTGCTGCCGGAGCCTTAGGTCTAATAAGCTCTGCCGGCATGCATCGAAGCTCATTTCTGCAGGCAAGATAGGTTGTACCAACTGAGCATATGAGAGATACGATTATTGTAATAACAAGAAGTACAGGGTCAAAGTAAAACTCCACACTTCTGCCAAAATCGTAAAGCATTTTATATGCCTCACCTATTACATATGGGAAAATATAGCTTCCACCGAAAAAGCCTGCCAAGCATCCGATAATAGCTGCACTACCTGAGTATACCATATACTTCCAAATAATTGCTGTATTGGTATAACCAACCGCTCTAAGAGTTCCTATCTGACCTCTCTCATCATCTATCATTCTAGTCATAGTTGTAGAACATACAAGTGCTGCTATAAGGAAGAAAAACACTGGGAATACCTTTGCCAAGCCATCCACAATATTAGTATCATTGTCATAACACACATATCCAGTGTTTGTTGTTCTATCTAGAACAAATACCTCCGGTTCATCTAGCTCTGGCAATTCTATCTCGCCAACCAATTCCTCTATGGTCTCATCTATAGTATCCTGTGGATACTCCAAAGTACCCTCCGTTAGCATATAGTCAATCATTTCGTCTGTAAGACCATTTGCATAAAGGCTATTGTAAAACTCTTCTTTAACCTGTGCATTAACTTCATTTTCTATAGTGACAACTGCTTCATTGTACTCAGTGTTAATTTCATCCACCAAATCATTATATCTGTCAGTTGCATTTGCAAGTAGCTTAGCTTCTATATCAGGAGTTAAGTTCTCTATAAATTCTTCATATTCTTCCTCATATATGTCATAATCCATCTGACACTTGGCATACATTTCTGTATAATATTCCAAAGCAAAGCCTTCCTTTGGAATATACATAAAGCCCTCTAGCTTGCCATTGCCAAGGGAGGTAGTTCCTCGCTCAAAGCTGATATATAACGGAGAATACACCAATCCCACAATTGTGTATTCCTGATATTTAAAGCTATCCTTTATGGTATCAGAATTGCTATCAGCTATTACAATCTTGGTACCTATCAGCTCATCGCTAAAGCTGGTAGTATCTATCTTAGATGCATCTAACACACACTCATCAGAAGCCTCCGGCAGTCTACCCGCTTTTAGTTCTACAGTATTTATATGCTCCGGCAGCGACATACATTTTAGAGCAGCCTCCTTATCATCTGCAGACACAAACAAAAAGTCTGTAGAATAAGCGCCCTCAGCTTTAACCACCTTAGGATACTCCTGCATTTTCTCTACTTCATCTTCAGTAAAACCATAGGTAGAAAGAAGTCTGTAATCATAGAAATTACGATTCTGATAATACTCATTAACGCTAGCAACCATAGCAGGCTTAGTAACCTTGATTCCTGTAAAGAAGCCAACTCCAAGAGCAATAATAGCCATTATTGCAAAGTACCTACCCTTACTTTTTCCAATTGTTCGTAAAATATTTTTTATATAAGCTGTGTTCATGTCGTTCACCTGACTACCATTCAATTTCTTCTATTCGTAAAATCACCCAACAAATTCTACCATTCGATTTCTTCTATAGGAGTAACCTTATCATTAACCTTAACTGAAGATATGCTACCATTCTTAACCTTAATAACTCTGTCTGCCATAGCTGTAAGAGCAGAGTTATGAGTGATAATTACTACTGTCATTCCGTTCTTTCTACTACAATCCTGAAGTAGCTTTAAAATCTGCTTACCGGTCTCGTAATCAAGAGCTCCTGTTGGTTCGTCACAGAGAAGCAGCTTAGGATTCTTAGCCAATGCTCTTGCTATTGAAACTCTCTGCTGCTCACCACCTGAAAGCTGAGCAGGGAAGTTATTTCTTCTCTCCTTAAGGCCTACCAAGTCTAAAACCTCCTCAGGATCCATAGGATTTTTCGAAAGCATAGACGCTATCTCAATATTTTCTATAGCTGTAAGATTTGGAATCAGGTTATAGAACTGAAATACAAAGCCTATATCCTGTCTTCTATAGGTAGCAAGCTGTCGTTTGTTAAACTTTGATACATTCGCCCCATCAAGAAATACATCTCCCGATGTAAGCTTGTCCATTCCACCTAATATATTTAACAGAGTAGTCTTACCTGCTCCTGATTGTCCTACTATAACACAAATCTCTCCCTTACCTATCCAAAAGCTGGCATTCTTAAGGGCCTCAACCTTTACATCACCACTTTTATATGTCTTACATACATCTCTAAAATTAACGTAACCGCTACTCATGGTTTCCTCCTGAATTTGTATTAATCAAGCATATGATAATCACTAATACTCAATATGCTTAAGCAAAATGCTTTTATCGGTATTTGTAATTACAAAAACTCATATTCACAATTGGAAATATAACATAACTTTATTTATAAATCATTAAAATTATTATGAATTCAAAAATATTTAACATTTTACAAAATAATATGAGTCCTACAAGAAATATAGCAAACTATATCCACTGCAGAACTCACATTCATAATATCCAAAAGTCTTTCTATTCTCCTGTATTCTTTTCCTTCTCTGCCTTAACACCACCAACTATGTATCCAATAGTTGAAGCAAACCAAATGATGAACACCATAGTCATAGGAAGCAAGCCCACATTTGCAAATAAATCTGCTATTAAACACACCATCCAAAGTGTCATGCAAACACTGTTTGTGACCTTGTAACTAGCATAACCGGCCTTATATATGTGTAGTCTTTGAGCTTCATCACAGCTTTTCTCCCACTTTTCAGTGAATTTAGCATCGAATATG
>JAGALE010000031.1 GCA_017625335.1 Lachnospiraceae bacterium | reverse complement strand
CCTAACTTTATAAAAATCTATTCCTATAACCCCAAAAGATTCTGTAATTGAGAAGGTAAAATGTACACCTGCATCTCTATCTTCATAAGGTAGTATGTAACAATCTTCAGTTACCCACATTCCATATGGCTCACCAAGAATTTCTCTAGTATCTTCTAATGATGTACCAAATGTAATTCCCTGAGCCAGTTTAATATCAGGATAATCTGGATAAGCTCCAGTTATATCATTTATATACATACTCATTCCAACTGTTTCTGTGTTATCTTTCTCTGTATCAAATTTAAAATAAGTTGTTACATTTGGATATTTTTTATGTATATAATTTAATCCTACCTCTAACTTGTCCTCTTTAGTTATGTTATCAATATCCTGCGTCTCACTTACAACCCATCCAGCATCTACTATTTTCTGCATTTGTTCTGGAAACTTATACTTAACTCCATCAATTGCAATTTCAAGGTCAAATAAGTTATCGGATACTGTTATATTCTCATTTAAATCTGTATCTTTAACTTCTATTTTAATTTCTTCAGTTGTTTCTTTCTCACTACTACATGAGATTAATGTTAGTACCATTGCTAACACTAATAATACCAATGTCAATCTTCTCTTCATCCTTTGTTCATCCCTCTTTAATTAGAGGTATCATTGATACCAAATTATCAATGATACCTCTTTTATTATTTGTTATTAATTAGCCTACTTCAATACCAAAGTTACCACAGAGGGCTGCTAAACCACCCTGAAAACCTGAACCAACTGCATTAAATTTCCATTCTCCGTTATGTCTATATAATTCAGCTACAACAACAGCTGTTTCAACTGAATAGTCTTCTCCAAGGTCATAACGAATAAGTTCTGTACCAGTTGCCTCATCTAATACTCTTACGTAGCTATTTTCAACCATACCGAATGACTGTCCTCTTACATCTGCCTGGTCAATAGTTACTGTGAAGCTGATTTTCTGAACATCTGCTGGAATCTGAGCTAAATCGATTTTGATCTGTTCATCATCTCCATCACCTTCGCCTGTTCTATTATCTCCAGTATGTTCAATACCTGCTCCTAACTTATTGTTATAGAAAATAAAGTCTCCATCATTTCTTACTTTACCATTTGCTCCCTGCATAAATGCTGCTGCATCAAGGTCAAATGCATGTCCACCATCATAACGGTTTACATCCCATCCAAGACCGATCACTACTTTTGTTAGTCCAGGCATACCTGCATCTGCTGCTACCTTTGCTAAACTTACTTTTGCACCTTTACTTAAAGTTACTGCCATTGTTCTTTTTCCTCCTTGGCTATTTTCTTGATTGTTTATATTTTCTGTATATGATTGACTATTGTCTACATATCCATTTACATAATTACTATTGTCTATATTACCATTACTTTGCATTGATAATGGTAATAGCATGGCTGCCATTCCTGCCATACCTAAAATATTTGGTATTGATGATATCCTTTCTGTATCATTTCCTTGCCCAAGTGCTTTAAATTTCCATACACCAAATTCTCTATAAAATACTCCAAAGAACATTGATATACTTCTACTTAACTCTCCATTGAAACCATCTGCATATCTAAATAATTCAATACCAGTTGTTCTATCATACAATCTTATAAATGCATTTCTTACATCACCAAAAGATTGTCTTTTCTGTTTACCTCTATATATAGTTACACCCACAAGAATTGAATTATATTCCATTGGAATATTATCCAGGTCCATATAGATAGTTTCATCATCACCATCACCTGCACCTGTAAGATTATCACCAGAATGTACTATACATCCGTTTAATCCACGTTTATTCCCAAAATAAATCAGCTCTTTTTTAGTAACTATCTGACCTTGCACATTAGCAGCTAATGCCCATGCATCTAAGTCCATTGATGAACCTCGTCTGTTACAATCCCAACCCAATGCTACTGCTGCATGTTTTAAACTAGGTATACCCAGTAAACACATTTGGTCATTGATTGATACAACTTGTCCCTTGCTTAAGTTTACTGCCATTTGCCTTAACCTCTTTTATATTTGCTAGCTGCATAACTGATAGCTGTGTCTCTTGTACCATATCCCTCTGCTCTAAACTGCCATTCATTATTCTCTTTGAGAAGTACTCCTACGATGAATGTATAACAGTCTTTATATTCTACTAAATTAGAATCGGAATATCTGCACATTTCAAATCCAGTTTTTTCATCAACTGCTCTTACAAAAATATTTTTAATGTCACCAAATGTTTGTCTGCGTTCATTACCTTTATAAATTGTAACTGCTACAAGCACCTGGTCATATTCTGAAGGCATATTGGCTAAGTCAATGATAATCTGCTCATCATCGCCGTCACCGGCACCTGTAAGATTATCACCACAATGATGAATAATATTCATACCTTTATGTAACCAATCTTTTCTACCAAAGTAAATAATATCTTCATTATTGATATTCTTTCCACATTTCATAGGAGCTACCCATGCATCAAGATCAAAATCATGTTCACTGTGTCCTCTCTGGTCTGAACTTCCACCACCAAATAATCTGCTGAAGAATCCCCCACTACTAATAGGTGATTTGTTTGCCTCATCCCATCCTAATCCAATCATTACTCTTGTAAGTCCGTTATCTGATTGTTTGGATAAATTAACTACCTGTTTCTTAGATAAATTAACTGTCTTTTTAGCTAAATTAACTGTACTCAATTATAAATCCTCCTTAAGTATTATAATTTTTTATTTATATTCTCATAATACTTAAATGATATTAAGTAGGCTTTTATTTAAAGTCTCACTGTAATATTACATACAATGAGACTTATAAAATATTTTGGATTATATTATGGTGTTTAGAATATTCCACCAATGATACCGCCAAGGCCTCCCATGCCACCCTGGCCACCACCTAGCATATCGCCAAGTCCTCCAAGTGTCTGTCCAATAGATTGACCTGCCTGGCCAAGTGTCTGATTCTGCTGTCTAGAAGCTCTCTGTCCTGAAGAACCACCATCCATACCAATATTAACTCCTGATTTTCTTTCATTAGGTTGAACTATGATAGTAGCACGTCTATTTCCGCCCCACTCCATCATATAAGATTCACCTGATGCCTGTCCTATAATATTTTTCCAGCTTAAATCAAGTTTAAATCCAGGATCAGCTGAATTACCTTGTCCTGCCCAACATACTACTGCATCAGGGTCCACTTCAATTGTATTACCACTTTGCATATTACTCATTACAATTGGGTTACCATCAATTAATACAGCTACTTGAGCATTTGGTCCCTGTGCTGTTAATGTTGAAGTTGCAAGACCTTTTTGGCTAATTACACCACTTGCTAAAAAACGAACACTATATTTACAATCAGGTGTAAATGCAAGTATATTCTCTGACTCTATTGATAATGTTTCACCGTACTGAAGAGGAATTACTACTACATGCTGTGCCTCATTAGCATAATATGTAATACTTTGACCACGCATACTAACTTTCATAAGTGGTAGATTTTCTCCAGTAAAACGTCTTGTCAGCTGTCCTAATGCAGCTGCTACAGGAGTTCCTCCAGGCCCCAATAACATTTTTTCAAATTGAAAATTCTTCTGCCCATAGCACTCACCACTAATGAATGAACCAGCTTTTGTATACAGTATATCCCCTGCATCAGCTGTTACCTTCAATGTTAATTCATTAACTGTTTCTAACTTTAACATGTTTTTATCTCCTTTGCTTTGTTTATATCACTAATTATTGTTTTATATACTTTAACCTGCTACATTTACACCATACATACCACATAAACCTGCTAAGTCTTTGGCTACTCCGTCCCCAACTGGATTTAATCGCCATTCACCATTATGTCTATATAGCTCACCCACTACCATGGATGTTACATTAGAATAGTATTCTGTCAAATTAAACTTAACTAGTTCTTTACCTGTTGATTTATCTACAACTCTTACGTATGCATCTTTTACCATAGAGAAGTTTAATCCTCTTTCAAGAGCCTCATTAATTGTTACGACAAATGCAATCTTCTGAACTTGTTGATTTACTTGATTTAATTTAATATTAATTACTTCATCATCACCATAAGCTGCCCCATCTCTACTATCTCCATGGTGCACAATACTACCATCTGGACTTGCTGGTTGCCCATAAAATACAAACCAATCATCACCTATTACCCTATTATTTGCACTTAACATAAATGCTGATGCATCTAAGTCGCATGCTTGGTTTAAAATACTCCAACCTAAGCATACATCTACTTCTGTTAAGTTTGGATTCATTTTGGTTAATGATGTTTTCTGTCCTTTCTTAAGAACTACCCCACCACCATTTGGTCTCTGTACAGGAGCTGACTGTTGAATTGGCTGTTGATAACTCTGCTGAACAGGTTGATTATATGATTGCTGTGGCTGTTGATTATATCCAGTCTGCTGGTAACTCTGTTGTGCAGGCTGTCCGTAACCCTGATTTTGCTGTTGATACCCTTGATTAGGTTGTCCATAACTCTGCTGTGGCTGATTATAATTTTGCTGAATGCTTTGACCCATGCCCTGTTGCATATTATTTCCGCCCACTCCTGAAGCTTGACCTGCTAAATCGCTTAAGGATAATGCAGGTTTGGTGTTCATAGGTATATTAATCATGCTTAACCTCCTTTGTAAATTAAATTAATTTTTATTTATTAATAAATAATATGTATTATATTAAGCTATTATTTTTATTTTATTTGATTAAATCAATAACTCAAAGTGTAACTTTTATATTAAGTAGCCTTAAATTTGATATACTTATCATATTAGATACTCAATTATTTAACTAATTCAAAATAAAATAGACTATGATTCTACTAATAACAGTTATATCAAAGCCTATTTTTACATAAAAATCCACCCTCTTATTTAGGGTGGATATATACTTATTTTAAATATATTATTTATTTTTATTGCTGGTATTCGGCATTGTTTTCATCTTTTTACAAAGTATTATAATAAAAATAACAAGGGATTGAATGAAGTAACTGATCACTTTATTCAATCCCTTTACTTAGCTATATTGAAATTAAATATCTTTCTTTAATTATTACTAAGATTATTTTTTATATGTTCCACAGATAAGTTTTCTTAGCATATCTACATGAATAATTGTCAATCCCATAAGAATTACTGCCAACCATCCTTTCCAACCAAAAGCTGTACAACTAAACATCTTTCCGATTGCAGGTAATACTAATGAACTCTGACATAACAAGAATGTTACTGCTAACATAGCAAACATAACTTTGAAGAAGTTTTTATTGTCCTTGATTCTATTAAAAATATCAAAGCCTTCACTTCTTACATTGAATCCATTAAATATTGCTGCAAACATAAATGCTGCAAAGAATCCTGTCTTTAACTGATCCATGGAACGGAATAATGGATGGAAGAACCCAGATTTAAACCATACTAATGCAATTACTAATAAGTATAAGCCCATGATTGTAAACTGTAAAAACATCTTCTTACTTACAATAGATTCATCTCTTCTTCTAGGTGCTTCTTTCATATATCTGGAAAGAGCAGGCTCCTGACCAAGAAGTAAAGCCCCTAAACTGTCCATACATAAGTTAACATACAATAAATGTGTTACTGTTAGTGGTTCTTCAATACCGATAAATGGAAGTAATGCACTAATTACAACAGCACCAACATTGATTGCTAACTGGAACTTGCAGAACTTCAATATATTATGATAGATTGTTCTACCATACAGTATTGCATGTCTGATAGACTGGAAGTTATCATCAAGGATAACAATGTCACTTGCTTCTTTAGCAGCTTCTGTACCAGTAATACCCATTGCAAAACCTACATCTGCTCTCTTTAAAGCTGGAGAGTCATTAACTCCATCCCCTGTCATGCCTACAACTAAATTAAGCTCCTGACACAACTTAACCATTCTTGATTTATCCTTTGGTAATGCTCTAGCAATTACTCTAATCTTACCAATAATCTTCTTAATTGTGTCATCACTTAACTTATTGAGTGCATCAGATGATAATGCAACTGTATCCATTTTTTCAATTCTATTAACTAATTCAGCCTCATCTTTAATTGATTCAGGTGTAATTACATCTACTTCACCTTCCAACAAGTTAGCATCTTTACCAATTGCAACAGCAGTTTCAAGACGGTCACCAGTAATCATAACTACCTGAATACCAGCCCCCTTAACCTCTGCAATTGCTGATTTAGCCTCAGCTCTTACTTCATCACGAATACCTACTAAACCTATTATAACGATGTCATCATTAATCTTATCATCAACTAATTCTTTTTCAGAGTATCCAAATGCTAATACACGCATTGCTTTTTTAGCTAATTCATCAATCTGTTTATTAAGAGCATCTTTATCAAGGTCTACTACATTTCCACTTTCGTCCAGACATTTCTTAGCTTTTACTAAGAGACGTTCAGGAGCTCCTTTATAGAATGTCTTTCCAACACTCTTAATGTGTGCCTGACTGAATTTATTGGATGAATTGAAGCTCTGACTAGCATCTACAATAGAATCTTTATCAGAATACAAAGCTAAGTATGTATCCTCACTTAAGAATTTAAGTAACGCCTGATCTGTAGCGTTTCCGCCAATTACATTGTGATTAGCGTCATACATTGCAGAAGTGTTTTTACCAATACTTAAATCTAACAGACCTTTAACCTTATTAGCTTTTGCTGAAATTTCATTAGTTTCAATAAACTCTCCGTTGCCTAAGAAGAATTTAACTACTTCTAACTCTCCTTTTGTAATTGTACCAGTTTTATCACTAAACAAAATATTCAATGAACCAGCTGTTTCAATACCAATAGCTTTTCTTACTAATACATTCATATCAAGCATTTTACCAGTATTAGACATGAGTACTAATGAAATCATTAATGGTAACCCTTCAGGAACTGCACATACAACAATCATAATCGCAATCATCAGAGCTTCCATGAATTTCTTAAATATCTGCATGCCTCCAAGAGCTAAGAAACCATTAATACCACCAGCTAATATTACAAAATGGATCATGTATACAACTGCAATTACAATTGCTCCTACATATCCAAATGTAGAAATCTGTTTAGCAAGTTTAGCAAGTTTTACTTTCAATGGTGAATCTACATCATCATCAGCCATATCAGCTGCCATCTCACCCATCATAGTTTTCATACCAACTCGCTCAATCAGCATTAAACCTTCTCCGTTATAGATTGTAGTTCCTTTAAAAAGTGAGTGCTTATCTACAAGTGTATCTCCTTTAATTTCTTCAGGATATTTCCAGTCAGCTGGAGCTGCAAACTTCTTTGCTTCTTCTGTTTCACCATTTAATGAAGCGTTATTTACTCTAAGTTCACCTGTTAACAAGGTACCATCTGCTGGAATTTTATCACCACTCTGAAGCACAACAATATCACCAACTACAAGTTCAGCAATATCTACAACTGTAAGTACCCCATTTCGATGTACTTTAATTTTTTCTTTCTTAGTTGACTCTTTTAGTTCTCTGTACTTTTTATCAGAAGACATTTCTGTCTTAGCACTAATAAAAGCTACAAGAGCTACAGCAATGTAAGTACCAACACTTTCATACCATTCAGCCTGTCCCAAGAATGATAGTACTAGCATAAATGTAGCAATACCAATTAACAGAATAAGCATTGGATCTTTAAGATTACCAATTACCTTCTGTAAAAAAGTTTCAGGTGGTGCTTCCTGAATTTCATTTGTACCATACTTCTCTCTACTAGCTAGTACCTCGTCATTAGTTAATCCTTTGAATTTTTCCTCCATACCTTTCGTATGTCCTCCTTTTTTTCGTGAGCTCAAGTGCATTAGTCACAAGGCTCGTATTATATATGT
>JAGALE010000320.1 GCA_017625335.1 Lachnospiraceae bacterium | reverse complement strand
TTCTATGGAGGATGTAAGCTGCAAGCTTTATGTGCCTCTTGGTGATAGCAAATGTAGTTGTCCATCTAGAAGTATGTGTAAGCATATAGTTATGGGAGCTATAGCTGTAAAGAGAAAATATGAGTCTGGTGAGATTGGAGATGTTGATGAGCCTTATGGATCGCAACCTGGAATAGAAGGTGCAGATGAGCAACTAGTAGACCTGACGGGAACTACAGAGCAGGTAAGCTCATCGGTGGGCTATGTGACGAAGCAGGAACAGGAAACTCAACAGGTGATAGATACAAAAATAAGTCAGGGACGAAGCTTCTCTGAGCTTGAATCCTGCACCCTAGATCAGATAAAGAAGCAGCTTGGAGCAAGTGCATTTCGCAAGGTGTGCCAGCGTATGAGGGTGGCAGAAGCACCGGACATAATTATAACATCGGTGGTGACAGTTTCATTTGCAGATACAGATACCATTGTAAAGCTCCTTGAACCAGTGGCTTATTCCACCTGCTCCTGTCATAAGAAGGAGCTTTGTTCACACAAGGCAGAAGCAATAATAGCCTACCAGCTACATAAAGGGATATTAACCAAGGACATGCTGGATTCATATTATGAGGGTACAGATAATCTAGTGTTTGATATAGATGAGATTAAAGAACTGATTGTAAGTATGAAGCAGCTTTTAGGGGAAGTTATCTTCACTGGACTTGCTCGTATATCCCCTGATGTGGCAGATAGCTGTGAACGAATGGCCATTATGTGTCACAATGGCAGATTGGCTAATTTCGAAAGTGATTTTAGAAGGCTTTCCGAGAGACTGAATAAATATTTTAAAAGACATGCATCCTCAGATGTGGTAGCACTTATGCACTTTGTGTGTGAAATGTATGGTAATACAATAAAGCTAGAGAATATAGTTGAAAATATGTCTAATGAGATGTCTGCCTCAGTGCCAGACGATAGGACAAAACAGGACATAGATAAAACCGTAAAAAGCCATACGGAACAAACGGTTAATGTAGACGCCCTTTTGCAAATAGCCGGGAAGCTTCGCTCTGAGTACCAGCTGTCAAAGCCACTTAGTCTAATGGGTATGGGAATGAGACATTTTATGAGCCAGGCAGGCTTTGAGGGTGAGACAGTATATTTTATAGAGGAGGACAGTGGTGAGTGGTACACATTTACTAATGCCAGACCAACTATCTATGATAATAGAGGAGCCAGAGGGCTAAATGCCAATTCTCCTGCACCATGGGGGTTAAATTGTAGCTTAGATACTTTGTCAGAACATAGAATAAGACTTACAAATGGAAGGGTTAGTGTGGATAATCGACTGTCCTCCACCAGTGAGGCTGTGGCAGAGCTTGTGGGGAATAGAGACTTAAATCACGAGATGATTGAAGCACATATTTACAGTGATTTTGGTCAACTTTTCTCAGAGGTTTTCGGAGACCATTGGTTTGAAAATGAGGATGAAAACAGAGAGATAAATCACCTTGCAATAGTTAGACCATCGGCTGTTTTGGAGGCGGATTTTGACAACATAAGACAGGCATTTTACATGCGTCTTGTGGACGGGTATGGTCAGAGCTTATCAATTAAAATGACCTACAGCAAGGAGGACAAGTATATTATCAATCACCTTGAACGACTTCATAGAAGGATAAAGGAGGGCAGACGCGGTGTGCCTGACTTTTTCGGTAGGCTTTACATAGAAGACGGTGAGCTAAGAATGTACCCTATAGAATACTATGACCGAGAAGATTAAGATAACGAAGATTTTGATAAGGAGGAGGTGTTGTAAATGGGCGCAGAGACTATTTTGGAAAAACACTTAAAGGATTGCGAAAATACAATGGAAGCTTTGTTTCTATCAGGTTTTTCTGTAGCTCATGACACCATTTCGCTAGATATTATAGATAGGGCAGATAAGAGCAGACAGTTGGGCTTGTCTGATTTGGCAGACAAGCTTACCTTACTGAAAAAAAATATGGATGAATTAAGGCATAGCCTGGATTTTTCAGATGAGAAGAAGCAGGAGCTTATGAAGCTATATTGTCATATCAATAAGTATCTTGCACTGGGAATAAAAAAGTGCAGGTATGACAGGGTTAGAGAAGGTTTAAAGGAAAGTAAACAGGAGGAAATGTAGTATGAAGAATGCAAAGGAAATGCAACTTGACAAGATGTTAGATTGTCTTAGAAGTGCAGGCCTTACACCGGAGCAGTTGGCTCAGGCTGAGGACTATATTGCTGGGGATGGAGTGTGTCCGAATTATGGAATAGTAAATAAGTTGGACGCAAAGGTGAAGGTTAATTCTGCTCAACAGCGAGAGGTGGAAAATTATCTTCAGAAACTGATTAATAGTAAGCGTATGGAAGAGTTTGGGAAGCTTTTTAATCTTTTATTTCAGGTGTATGGAGTCAGTATGAGATGCATGTTTCCTAGGTATCTCTTTGGAACCTATGCAACCAAGATAGAATTATATAATTTTGTGCCAAGAGCTGGGATTGTTGCTCTTATGGCAGAGATGAGAACCAGAGATGTATATAGGATAAACGCTCAAAGCATAAACGAAATTATAGATGCTGCTAGAGAACCAGAGGTGATAAAAAGAGCCTTCGAACTGGCTGACAAGCAGTATTGCAATGGTAGAATTATGCTTTTGGCAGCTTATTTTAAGATGCAGAAGAATACATTTTCAGGGATTACAGATATAGCCAGTGAGGATTCTGGTAGTGGGGTTAAGAATTTGGTTGAACAGATGAATAAGGCATTTGAGCCCACACCACAGTATTCGCAAAATAATCTTGGTGTGCAGACGTCATCTCAACCGGTGCAAGCTACTGTAAGTGGTATATTAGGTGGCCTTGCCAGATTATTTGGTAAGAAGGATCAAGGGACTGGGAAAATTCAACAATCTGTGCAACCGGTGACACCAAGTCCTGCTATTACTAAGAAAAAGACACTTAACCCAGATGATAAGGCTCTCTTTGACGAGTATGTTCATCTAATAATAACGAATATAAGAAGCGTATTTGAGGGTAATGTTCCTAATTCAGATGTGGCTAAAATTATAGAATATATCAACAATGACAAGAGCACCAAGACACCTAGGCCTAAGGAAATCTGTGATATTGTAAACAGGTACAAGATTAATGAATATTTTGATGCTCTGTTTTTGGGCTGTGCTATGGCAAATTACAGGATGTCCTACAAGCTTACCAATCTGATTAAGGTTTGCGCTTACGGAAGCAATTTTGACAGAGTGTTGGATGTTATGAAAAATACAAGAGGTGTTGGAAGTATTAGTGACCAGGTATTTGATTGGCGGGAGGAATTTATGCTTGATACCACAGCCTTAATCTGTTGGTGCGCAAAAAATGACATGAAGCTTGCACTTCCTAAATTTGCTGAGAAATATAGTGACGAATACATTACTGCTCTTAAGAAGGTTGATCTTAACAGCTATTCTAGAATGATAGATGTTTTAGGCAAGATTGCTCCTAAGTTGTACGAAGAAAAATACAAATCCGTAGTTGCTGATTCTGGCGACGATAAGCGAAGAATGATTGCCGGAGAGCTTACTAAGGCTATAGAAGGAAGGCTTAAAACAGAGGATGTGGAAGCTGTTAAGAGCTACTTAATTAACGGA
>JAGALE010000319.1 GCA_017625335.1 Lachnospiraceae bacterium | reverse complement strand
GTCCTGCTTCATACCTTGGAAAAAACTTTCAAATCCATCGAAGCCTTTTCTGGCAATCAATGATTCTATTCTTCTTTTCATTTGGCGTTCCTTGTACAAGCTTAAATTAATGTTTGTTAATTTATAAACATCCTTTTTAAATTCCTCGTACCCGTATGCCATATATTACTCCTCTGTTGTTTCCTCTTTAGCTTCTGGCTGTGGAAGTAAAGCCTTTACACTAAGACTAATCTTCTTGTCCTCTTCCTTAAAGTCTACAACCTTTGCAGAAATCTCCTGTCCAATCTTATATACATCTTCAGGCTTTTCTACATGATCATATGAAATCTGTGATACATGGAGAAGCGCATCAACACCTGGCTCTAACTCAACAAATGCACCAAATGCTGTCATTCTTGCAATCTTACCAGTAACCTCAGTACCTACAGCATACTTCTCAGCAGCCTTAGCCCAAGGATTATTATCATCAAACTTTAAACTAAGAGCAATCTTCTCTCCATTAATATCCTTAATGAATGTCTTAACACTATCACCAACGCTTACAACAGACTTAGGATCGTCAATTCTTCCCCATGACATCTCTGAAATGTGAAGAAGACCATCTGCTCCACCTAAATCAACAAATGCACCAAATGGTGTAACATTTTTAACAGTTCCCTCTACAACATCTCCAACGTTGATAGACTCGAATAACTTCTTTGCAGCCTCTGCCTTAGTAGCAACAAGTAACTGCTTTCTATCACCGATAATTCTTCTCTTCTTAGGGTTGAACTCAGTTAATACAAATTCAATCTCCTGTCCCATGTACTTATCTAAATCCTTCTCGAATGAATCAGATACAAGACTTGCAGGAATGAATACCTTACAATCCTCAACCATTACACCGATACCACCCTTAAGAACCTCTGTAACCTTTGCAGTAAGTACAGTATTATTGTCAAATGCTTCCTGAAGCTTCTCATAAGACTTCTCAGCAGCAACTCTCTTGTATGAAAGAAGAACCTGTCCTTCTCCATCATTAGTCTTAATAACCTTAACAGTTATAGGATCTCCAACATTAACTACTGTTGTAAGATCTAAGTTAGGAGTATTTGAATACTCAGCTCTTGTGATGATACCATCAGCCTTATACTGAATATCTACATAGATAACATCAGCCTTAACACCGATAACCTTACCCTCAATAACGCTACCAGGTCTAACAGCATTACCATTCTCCTCTGATTGATTTAATAATTCTTCAAAACTTAATTCTGACATACTGTTTTGAACCTCCTTAATAATATGATTTGGGGTAGATGCCCCCGCTGTAATACCTACCCTCTTAGCGGATTCAATAACAGTCAAATCCAAGTCAACGAGTGTCTGAATGTAGTAAGTATTTTTGCATTCTTTTTTGCTTATATTATAAAGCTTTTGAGTATTCGAACTATTCTTTCCTCCAACAACAATCATTGCATCAACTTTAGAAGCTAATTCTTTAGCTTCTTTTTGTCTCTCCTCAGTTGCATTGCATATAGTTGAATAAACATAAACATTATAATATTTTTTTGTAAATATTTCAACTAAATCTTTGAATTTTGTGCTATTAAATGTAGTTTGTGAAACAATAACATATTCTTTATTAGAATCAAGCTTAATATTTTCAGCTTTTTCAGGGTTATCTAATATTATTGGCTCAATTTTAGACCAACCCTTTATACCAATAACCTCGGGATGGTGTTCATCACCAATGATAATAATACCCTTTCCTTTTTCACTTTCTTCCATAACTATTTTATGAATTTTTTTAACAAAGGGACAGGTTGCATCTATAATTTGTGCACCATATTTTTCAAGTTCTTCATATACATGCTTTCCAACACCATGAGATCTTATAATAACCTTATGTTTCTTATTATTTTGAAAATATTCAGAAAGAGGCTTATTTTCATCAATAACAACTACTCCTTTTTTATCAAGGTCATTTACAACCTCTTCATTATGGATTATTGGACCATAAGTGAAAACATCAACATCTCTATCATCGTTTATTTCATTATAAACAGTATCAACAGCTCTCTTAACACCAAAGCAAAATCCGGCTGTTTTTGCTAATACAATCTCCATATTAACCCCTAATTTATATATTATTTAAGCTATTTTTTCAGCTTCTGACATAATTGCATTAACTACTTCATCAATAGTCATAAATGAACTATCTACTAAAACCGCATCATCTGCCTGCTTTAGTGGAGCAATATCACGGTTCATATCACGTTCATCTCTTTCAATAATATCTGCTTCTATTTTATCTAAATCAGCTACTTCGCCTTTTTCTATAAGCTCCTTATATCTTCTATTAGCTCTTTCTTTTGAAGAAGCAGTAAGATAAATCTTAACCTCTGCATCAGGCAATACATTTGTACCTATATCTCTTCCATCCATTACAACATTATATTCTTTTGCCATATCTCTCTGTAATCCAAGAAGAGCTTCACGGACAGGTGCTTTTGCAGATGACTTTGATGCCATATTACCTGTTTCTTCAGTTCTCAAAAATGGAGTAACATTTTCTCCATTAAGATAAACCTGCTGTGCGTCATTCTCGTATTTAATTGCTATATTAATACTTTCACAAGCAGCTTTTAACTCATCATTATTCTCAATATTTATATTGTTTTGTACTAGATAATGAGCTATAGCTCTATACATTGCTCCGGTATCAACATAAATAAAACCTAATTTCTTAGCTACCTGCTTAGCTATAGTACTTTTTCCTGCTCCTGCAGGACCATCAATTGCTATACTTGCCATAATTCTTTCTCCTTTACATTACACATTATTATTTAACAATTCAAACCTGCCAAATATCCTGTAGACCAAGCAATCTGAAGATTAAACCCACCTGTTAATGCATCCAAATCCAAAACCTCTCCAGCAAAATATAATCCTGATGTAAGCTTTGATTCCATTGTTCCAGGATCAATCTCCTTTACTTTAATTCCGCCCTTAGTAATTATAGCTTCATCCCATCCTCTTAATCCTGTTATTTTAAATGGAACATTTTTTATAGTCATAAGAAGCTTATGTCTCTCCTCTTTCGTAAGCTCATTAATTTTCTTGTCACCGTCTAAACCACTCTTGTCTATTATAACGGGTATAAGAGACCTAAGCAATAATTTCTCCAAACCATTTTTTAACTGCTTATTAATAAACAAATTAAAATCTTTAATAAGCCTTTCATCTAATTGTTTCTCATCAAGTGCAGGCTTTAAATCAATTGTTAATGACAAATCCTTGTCTAAATACTTATGAATATATGCACTTGCTTTTATAATAATAGGACCGCTAACTCCAAAATGGGTAAACAGCATCTCACCAAAATCAGAATAAATTTTCTTACCATCAGCATAAATAGTTGCAGAAACATTTTTTAGAGAAATTCCCATCAATTCCTTACAGCAAGAATCTGATAATTCAAATGGAACCAAAGAAGGTTTAGTTTCAACAATACTATGTCCTGCTGTTTTAGCAAATTTATATCCATCACCACATGCACCGGTTCTTGGGTATGAAATACCACCAGTTGCTATAATTATACTATCAGCATAGATAGCCTTTCCACCCTTAATATTTACACCTTTACAGATATTATTATCAATTATAACAGAAGAAACCTTAGTATTAAGTAAAATCTCAACACCATTACTCTTCATTTCTTTTTCTAATACCTTAATTACATCAGAAGAATGATCTGATACAGGAAACACACGATTTCCTCTTTCTACCTTATAGGGTAAACCAATATTTTCAAAGAATTCCATCACCATATCATTGGAAAATGAATAAAAGGAACTATATAAAAATTTGGGATTAGTAACAACATTTTGAAACAAATCTTCTATATCACAAGCATTTGTTATATTACATCTTCCCTTACCAGTTATAAAAAGCTTTTTTCCCAACTTTTCATTTTGTTCTATCAAGGTTACTTTTTTGCCATTTCTAGAAGCAATAATTGCTGCCATCATTCCAGCAGCACCGCCACCAACAACAATTACATTATTCATTACATAAGCCTCTTCATATCTTCTTTTCTCACTGTAATAATTAACGGACAGTCTGCCTTTAAAGGTTCATCCGGATCCATTGCCACATTAACATCATCATTTTCCTTAACAGCAATAACATTAATCTTATATTCACGTCTAAGATTAAGCTGTCGTAATGTTTTCCCAATCCATTCTTTTTTAGGCATTAATTCAATTAAGCTAACACTATCAGAAAGCTCAAAAAACTCCAAAAAGTCTGCACACATAAGCTGTTTGGATATTCTTTTACCCGACTCTCTCTCTGGAAATACAACTCTATCTGCACCAACCTTATCATATATGCTACCTGTTACATGATCTCTAGCCTTAGCAATTACAAGAGGCACGCCTAAATCCTTAGCTGTAATAACTCCCATTATACTTGGTTCAAGATAATCTGCCATAGCAACAATAACTGCATCCATATTAGCTATTCCGGTACTTATCAATGCATCAGTATCACATACATCAACATTAATTGCACAAGTAACATAATCAGACAATCTATTGATTTTTTCTTCATCATTATCTATAACCATAACATCAGCTCCTAGCTTACTAAGCTCCATAGCTATGCTTCTACCAAATCTTCCAAGTCCTATAACTGCAAATGATTTCTTCATGACTACCTCCTTAATTAACCTACAATCAAATCTGCCTCAGCATAATGTAGAGAATTTTTTATACTATATTTGTTACTAAATGCTATAAACATGGATATAGGTCCTATTCTTCCCAAATACATTCCTATAATTATAATTAATTGTCCTGCTGTATTTAAATCAGCTGTAATGCCACGTGAAAGACCAACCGTAGCTATGGCACTAGCCACTTCAAACAAAGAGTCTTCCATAGTAAAATCATTAGTTATCATCAAGAGTATGGATAATACTACAAACGCAATCAAGCTTATAAGTACTACAGCCAATGATTTTCTAATTAAATCCTGATTAATACTTCTATTGTAAACAACTGCTTCATTTCTACCCTTAATAACAGCTGCAACAGCAAAAAATAAAACAGCAACTGTAACAGTTTTTACACCTCCGGCAGTACCTACAGGTGAACCACCAATTAACATAAGAACAATAGAAACAAGCACTGATGCACCTTCCATATCCCCCTGACTAAAGGACGCAAATCCCGCAGTTCTTAAGGTAACAGACTGAAACAAACTATTAAGAATCTTGTCAATTAGGTTCATATTACCAATAGTTCCTTTATTATTCCATTCAAACAAAAGAACTAATGCTGCTCCTGCAAAAATCAAGGTAAATGTAACCGAAAGAACTAATCTGGTATGTATAGTTAATTTAGATATAAAATCCCTTGGCCTTATCTCTTTTTTTAACATTTTTTTTGCAACATCAATAACATCCCACCATACTACAAAACCTATACCACTATTAAAGATAAGCATCATAGTGGTAATTAAAACAAGTGGCGAGCTTTGATAAGGAATCATACTACTTGGTCCAATAATATCGATTCCTGCATTACAAAAAGCAGATATAGAATTAAATATAGAGTACCATATTCCCTTTGCAATTCCAAATTCCGGAATAAAAACAATCATATATAGCAAGGCTCCTATTAATTCAACAACAAATGTGCCTATTATAATCTTTTTTACAAATTTAATAACTCCCTGAAGATTATTAAGATTATACGCATCCTGAATAATCATTCGCTCCTTTAAATTAACTTTTTTATGTAGCATAAGCATCATCCCACATATTATAGCTATGATTCCCATACCACCAATCTGTATTAATATAAGTATAACAACCTTACCAAACAAGGTCCAATAAGCAAAAGTATCCACAACTACTAAACCAGTTACACAAACAGATGTGGTAGCTGTAAATAGCGCAGTCAAAACATCTACCCTACCTCCTACATTTGATATAGGAAGAGATAAAAGAATTGTTCCTACAAGTATTACAAGCAAAAAACCAAGTATAATCTTTTTTGTAGTAGATATACTTTTCTTTTTTTCATTTTTAATATTCTTTTTAACCTGACTATAATTTTTATCATTAACAGCTTCTTTACTCATATCATTGCTCCATTAATATTTTTAAGAGACGGAACAGGCTAACCTACTCCGTCTCTTTTGTGTTTATATATCTATGAATTATACCGGATAAGTCTTATTCTCAGCATTTGCAAGTGAAGCATCAACACCAGTTTCCTGAGCCTCTCTATACTTAAAGAAGTCCATAGCAACCTGTGGGAATAATGCATAAGTAAGCACATCCTCATCCTGCTTCTTATACTGAGCCATTTCTTTCTCAAGCTTATCTAACTCATTCTCAATAAGATCTGCTGGTCTACAGGTAATAGGCTCCTGATCGCCAATTACCTTCTTTCTAACCTCTGGATCAACCGGAAGTACAGACTGACCATACTCACCAGCAACAAGAGCCTTAGACTCCTTAGTACACATCTTATATCTCTCACCAGTTACAACGTTAAGAACTGCCTGAGTACCAACAATCTGTGATGATGGAGTAACAAGAGGTGGCTCACCGTAATCCTTACGAACACGTGGAACTTCCTCAAGAACCTCCTGGAACTTATCCTCAGCACCCATTTCCTTAAGCTGAGATACAAGGTTTGAAAGCATACCACCAGGTACCTGATAAAGAAGTGTTTTAATATCAACACCCATTACCTTCGGATTAAGAAGTCCGCTTGCTAACCACTCTTCTCTCATAGGCTTAAAGTAATCAGCAATCTCAACAAGAAGATTCTCATCGAATCCTGGATCATACTCTGTACCCTCAAATGCCTTAGCCATAACCTCTGTAGCAGGCTGACTAGTACCAAGAGCCATTGGTGACATAGCTGTATCAATGATATCACAACCAGCCTCAACAGCCTTCATATACGTCATTGAAGCAACACCTGAAGTATAGTGTGTATGAAGCTGAATTGGAAGTGAAGTACTCTCTTTAAGTGCTGTAACAAGTTCTGTAGCCTTATAAGGAACAAGAAGACCTGCCATATCCTTAATACAGATAGAGTTTGCACCCATATCCTCAATCTGCTTAGCCATATTCTTCCAATAATCAAGTGTGTATGCCTCACCTAATGTATAAGAAAGAGCTATCTGAGCATGGCCATTTTCCTTATTGGCTGCCTTAACTGCTGTCTCAAGGTTTCTAATATCATTTAAACAGTCAAATATACGAATAATATCAATACC
>JAGALE010000318.1 GCA_017625335.1 Lachnospiraceae bacterium | reverse complement strand
GATGATAAAGTTGGTTTAGATGATAATATCTATAAGAATGCATCACCATATTATTATGCAAAAGAGATACTTGGAATAAAATACGAAGGTGTTATAAGAGATTTTTGCTTTGCGTATTATACATTAATGACAAGAACAGATTCTATAAGAGTTTTGTGTGCATATAGTTTGGCAGAAACCTTCTATGAGTCTATGTTGCATTATGGGTATGATGGCGTAATATATAGTGTTTTCTCAGAATATAAAAATGTGTCGCAAAAGGATGAGATGGAATTTGTTGATTTGATAAAAATGGTAAGTGGGATACGCTCAAATCCTATCAAATGTAAGACTATTACAGGTGACTCTATTGAAGTAATCAAGGAACAACATTTAAAAACAGGATATGCTATAGGACATTATTCGGGAGATAAGCTAAAGGATAGTACCGCTGCTACTACATTTGCAAGAAAGCAAGAAGTGTTTAATTCACCTTTTTGGCCATTTAATTATATAACTACATCTATAGGTCAAGAGGGTTTTGATTTCCACCAATATTGTCGTATTGTAGTTCATTGGTCGCTGGTGTTTGACCCAGTTAGGTTTGAACAAAGAGAAGGCAGGGTGGATAGATATCACAGCTATTCAAATCGATTGAATGCATATGAGTTAGTTAAGGAAAAGATTAACTTTGGAAGTGGGGAGTGCGATTGGAATAAGGTGTATGACACACTTAAGAAGCATGTGGATTATCAGAAGTTACTCAGTGATAGTATGGAGTTATTTCCAGATTTTGTAGTTCCTTGTGTGAGAAGGGAGTTTGGTATAAATCGTGAAACCTATTATTTGGAGAACAGTTATGAGCACAAGATGCTTAATGAAGTACTTCTAGGAGTTGGGTATTACCGTTCTTTGTTGGGACAGGCAGGGGCAGATACCTTTGAGGAAAAATTTAAGGAATTTATTGAAGGAAAGGAACCAGAAGAAATTAGGAAATATTTTCTAGATTTAAGACCAACACCAGATAGTGACACAAAGGAATAAACAATGTATAATCATTTCTAGTAAATATTAAGAAAGAGGTAAAGTTTATGATAATAACTAATGACATCAAATACATTGGAGTTAACGATCACAACATAGATTTGTTCGAGGGTCAGTATATTGTGCCAAACGGTATGGCATACAATTCATACGCAATTATAGATGAGAAGATTGCAATTATGGATTCTGTAGATGCTTCATTTGGCGAGGAATGGCTTGGAAATATTAAGAATGCTTTGGGAGATAGAAAGCCTGACTACATAATAGTACAGCATATGGAGCCAGATCATTCTGCGAATATTGTTAGCTTTATTGATGCATATCCTGATGCTAAGATTGTGGCCTCAGCTAAGGCATTTGTTATGATGAAGAATTTCTTCGGAGACGATTTTGCAGATAAGCAGGTCGTTGTAGGTGAAGGAGACAAGCTTTCTTTAGGAAAGCACGAACTAAGCTTTGTGGCAGCTCCTATGGTGCATTGGCCAGAGGTTATAGTAACCTATGACAGCACCGATAAGGTGCTTTTCTCTGCGGATGGCTTTGGTAAGTTTGGTGCTCTTGATGTTGAGGAGGATTGGGCTTGTGAGGCAAGAAGATATTATATAGGTATAGTAGGAAAGTATGGACTTCCTGTACAGACTCTGCTTAAGAAGGTAGCAGCTTTAGATATTCAGATAATATGTCCTCTACATGGACCTGTGCTTAATGAAAACCTTGGTTATTATATTAATCTTTACGATACTTGGTCAAGCTACAAGCCTGAGGAAGATGGTGTTATGATTGCCTATACCTCAGTATATGGAAATACTAAGAAGGCAGTTATGGAATTAGCTGAGCAGCTTAAAGCATATGGCTGCCCAAAGGTTGTGGTTAATGACCTTGCCAGAGAGGATATGGCAGAGGTGGTTGAGGATGCATTTCGCTATAGTAAGCTTGTGCTTGCAACTACTACCTATAACGGTGACATCTTCCCATTTATGAGACAGTTTATTGATGCTATTACAGAGAGAAATTACAGCAACAGAACAGTTGCATTTATAGAGAATGGTAGCTGGGCACCAACTGCCACAAAGGTGATGAAGGGTATGCTTGAAAAGAGTAAGAACCTTACCTTTGCTGAGGCTGAGGTTAAGATTATGTCCGCCCTTAATGATGACAGTATGGCTCAGGTTGAAGCATTGGCTAAAGAGTTGGCGTAGACTATGGTTTAGATAGAGGTAGATAGAATGCCTGTGACTTCAGACAACATGATTTCCAATAAAATATATGCGCTGATATGCAGGTCAGATGGAATTAAGGCTAAGGATATAGCCAAGGAGCTAAAGGTGGACCGTACCACTGTTAATCGGCTTTTGTACTGCTATCCATTTATCCATGACCTGTGCTATAGGGATAAGGATTATAGGTGGCATGGATATATTAGACAGGTGAGGCCACATATAGGCTTGGGTGAATATAGCGGTTATTATTCCACAGTAAAAGAGTTTCTAGAGCTTTCTGAGGAGGAATGGTTTGAAACTCTTAAAGCCGGCTGTAAGAATATCGGGCGAAATCTAAATGATACCAGAGGGCTGTTTCATTCCTTTAAGGATGCTAGAGAAACCATGGTTAATCTATTTGCGGACCTTAAGGAGCATGTGGATTATGGCGATTGGGAAATTGTGTTTGAGCTTAGAATTAAACGTTCTAAGGCTATAAGAATATATGCGGATGTGTTGGTTATAACGGATAGATATGTGTTCTCACTTGAGTTTAAGATGAAGGATATAATTGAAGCAGAAGAGGTGTTACAGGCAGGCAAATATTGTCAGTATCAGGAAGTTATATTTGGAGGGGATTATGATGTAATACCCGTACTTGTCTTAACGAGAGCTACAGATCTTTATACATATGTACCAATTGGTAAATCCACCGCCGAATTACCGGTTTGCTCAGGGGATATGCTGTTTAACATATTTGATGAGTATCTGGAATTTTTAAAGCAATAGTAGGATATAACAATGATAAAATATTACAAATACTAGTTGTATTAAATTAGTAGTTTAAATACATAAGCCCTATTAAACTACAGGTTTAGTGACAAATTCTTTGTCCTCCTTTATGATTACATCAGTGACCAAAAATGATGTGAGAATAAAGGAGGATTTTATTATGAGTGAAAAAATGCTAGTAACACAGGCTCTTGATGAGAGAGACCTACTTGTTAAGAAGATAGCTGACAAAATTGCTAAGGCAAGCTTCGTTGATACCATAAAGCCTAATGAGGATAAGGTATATGATAAGAGAATTAGCAAGGAGGAATACACTAAGGAGGCAGAGGCTTCCTATCAGCAGATTATGGATCTTATGGATCGATTCCAGAGGATTGATGCTGCTATAGTAGATTCCAATGCTAAGACACAGATTACAACCTCATACGGTACATTTTCTGTGGCAGGAGCTATATCCTTAAGAAGCAGACTTAAGGGACAGGGAGCCTATAATGGTGACGCAGACTTCGAAGGTAAGCTTCAGAAGAAGATGGCCCACGAGTACAACGAGAGAGTTCGCTTCGCTGACATTAAGAATTCACAGCTTAATTCCACAGCTGAGGAGATGCGCCTTAGTATCTTAGGAAGAGATTCCAAGAACAAGGACGACAAGCCACTTGGTGTGGTGGAGGCTTACGTTAAGGAGAACACTACAGAGTTAGTTGATCCACTTGATGTTAAGAAGAAGCTGGAGCTTCTGGATGAAAAGAGAAATGCTCTTCTTACTGAGCTTGACACTCAGATTAAGGTTTCTAATGCTACAACCTTTATAGAGGTGGCATAGGACGTTTCGTTAAAGTAACAGTCCTGGTGGCTTGCCAGGGTAAATGTCCTGGTGGCAAGCCACCAAGAAGATGCATAAATTGTAGTTGCCTGCATTACGAAAATCTCGAATCCGGCTTCCCTGTAACGGGGTTATGTTACAATAATGGGAAATTGAAAATCCTTAATATGATTATTAAAAGAATAGCAGTATAGTGCAGAGGTAGCACGGGACTCTAATACAGTCTAAGTCACGGGTTCGAATCCCGTTACTGTTTCCATTCAACGGTTTTTGATTTTCTGTTAATTGTTAAAGGTTAATCGTTAACGATTTTTTCCTTAAACTGTAAATGGTAAAGTGATAACTTTCCTGTAGACATATAATATGTGTCGAAATCCATGGAAAAGGTTAAGCGGTAAGTCGGTTGGCTTGAGATTTCCTCATGGCTGTAATGTGGGCAATTTAATAAAAATCAGGATTAATGAAAAATAGCATTAATGAAAATATAGGATAAATACAAAACCAGGCTTAATGTAAAAACAGGATGTAGGCTGTAGATATAATTGAGATCTATAGTATATATCCTGTTTTTTCTTGTTGCAGAATATAATATGTATGAAATATAATCTAATGTATAAGTATAATTTGTATAAATATTAAAGCCATAAATGTATGTGCCATAGTAGAAATATTGATTGGATAAGGCTTGTATTTATATGAAAAAATATTTGTAAAAAAAATAACGATTTGTTAAAAAGGACGGTAATACCATGCAATATGTAATTTCATTTTTGGAAGGGGTCATAACATTTATATCACCCTGTTTACTACCTATGCTACCCATCTATATTTCATACTTTGCAGGTGGGGGAGTTAGAAATACAAAAAGAACCCTACTTTGTGCCTGTGGGTTTGTGCTAGGCTTTACTGCTGTATTTGTAGCCATGGGTGGTCTGGCAGGTACATTTGGAAGCTTATTGTCTGAGCATAAGACTGTGGTAGATGTGGTGTCAGGAACTATAGTGTTAATTTTCGGGTTAAGCTATTTAGGCGTGCTTAAGATAAAGCTGTTTAAGGGTAGTAAGAGTTCCGTTAATACTGACAACATGAACTTCTTTACTGCATTAGTGTTTGGCGTTATATTCTCAATTGGGTGGACTCCTTGTGTGGGAGCATTCCTAGGGTCAGCACTTATGCTTGCTTCCCAGCAGGCCCATATGGTTGAGGGCATGTTGATGCTGCTAGTGTATTCCTTGGGATTGGGAATACCATTTATATTAAGTGCAGTGCTTATTGAGTACTTGAAAGGTGCATTTGATTTTATTAAGAAAAACTACGGAATTATTAATAAAGTGTGCGGTGGACTGTTGATAATAATAGGTATAATGATGGCTACAGGCACTCTTGGAAAATTGTTGAGCGTTCTTAGCTAAGGAGGATATATGGATAACAAGAAAAAGCTTATAGTGATTATTGCAGTGTTTGTAATATTTATGTGTGGTGCAGCTTTCTTATATAATAAGCTAGGTAAAAATGTAGACAGGCAACAGCTTATTACTCATGACGAAAGTGCTGGTGATAATGAAGCTTCGGAGCAAAGCAGTTTAGATGACGAAGAACAGGATGGTGGTGGAGAAGAAGGTTCGGCTCCAAGTGCTTCAGTTAATGATGAAGTAGGGTCTGCATCTGGTTCAGATAACAATCAGGCAGATGAGGAAAAGATGTTAGCACCGGATTTTACTGTATATGATATAGAGGGAAATGTGGTTCATTTGTCAGACTATATGGGAAAACCTATTGTACTAAACTTTTGGGCAAGCTGGTGTGGACCATGTAAAAGCGAGATGCCTGAATTTGAAGAAAAATACAAGGAGCTAGGTGAGGAAGTACAGTTTCTTATGGTGAACATGACTGATGGTTCAAGAGAAACTGTCGATGTTGCATCTGAATTTATTAATGCCCAGGGATATACATTTCCGGTGCTTTATGACACAGATATTAATGCAGCATATCTATATAGCGTATATTCTTTGCCTACCACATATTTTATAGACAAGGATGGATATATAGTTGCTTACGCTGCCGGTGCAATAGATGGGGCGACTCTTCAAAAAGGGATAGATATGATATTAACGGAATAGTGGAGAATACTTAGGTGTACTTTAGGTGTATTCTGAATATATTAG
>JAGALE010000317.1 GCA_017625335.1 Lachnospiraceae bacterium | reverse complement strand
GGTTACTGAAGCGGCAGAAACAGTTAAGAATGTTGCAGATGGAATTGCTGAAACTGTAGGAATTTTCAAAATATAGAATAAAATATAATTATAAAATGAAGCAATCGCAAATAATTGTTTGATTGCTTCATTTTTTGCTTGATTTTGGAGAATTAATATGATACTATCTAACTCTGTGATATATTTTTTATATTCCTTGCTTTCGGCTTAGACCGGAGGCCATTAGACCATAAGGAGGTGCAATAACATGAACAAGTATGAATTAGCGTTAGTTGTTAGTACAAAGATCGATGACGATGCTAGAGCAGCGGCTGTTGATAAGGCTAAGAGCATTATCGAGAAGGCTGGCGGTACTGTTACTAATGTTGACGACTGGGGTAAGAAGAGATTAGCTTACGAAATCCAGAAGATGAAGGAAGGCTACTACTACTTCATTCAGTTCGACGGTAACGCTGAGTGTCCAGCTAAGATTGAAGCTAAAGTTCGTATTATGGAATCTGTTATCAGATATCTTTGTGTTAGACAGGACGCAGAGTAAGATCGATAAGGAGGAATTCCGATGAACAAAGTAATTTTGATGGGTCGTTTGACTCGTGATCCTGAAGTTAGATATTCACAGGGCGCAGAGCCTTTAGCAATTGCTAGATATACATTAGCTGTAGATAGACGTTTCGCAAGACGCGATAGTAATAGTAATGAACCAACAGCAGATTTTATTTCTTGTGTAGCTTTTGGTAGACAGGGTGAATTTGCTGAGAAGTACTTAAAGCAGGGTACTAAGATTGCTATTACAGGAAGAATTCAGACAGGTAGCTACACTAATAAGGATGGCAACAAGGTATATACTACTGAGGTTGTTGTTGAGGAGCAGGAGTTTGCCGAGAGTAAGGCAGCTGCATCTGGCAATGGCGGTGGTACTTATCAGGCTGCAGACAGACCAGCACCTGAAAGTGCAAGTGCAGAAGGATTTATGAGTGTTCCAGAAGGTATGGAGAACGATTTACCATTTAAGTAACATTAGAACAAGATGTTAGGAGGTAAATAAACATGGCTTATAATAAGACAGAGAAGAGCGCTTCAGCAGATGCTCCTATGAAGAGAAGACCAATCCGTAGAAGAAAAAAGGTTTGTGTTTTCTGTGCAGAGAAGAACGCTGTTATAGATTACAAGGATGTTGCTAAGCTTAGAAAGTACATCTCAGAGAGAGGTAAGATTCTTCCTAGAAGAATTACTGGAAACTGTGCTAAGCATCAGAGAGCTTTAACAGTAGCTGTTAAGAGAGCAAGACACGTAAGCTTAATGCCATACGTAGTTGAGTAATAATGAATTATTGGCCCCTTGGAAGGAAACTTCCGAGGGGTTTTATTTACATTAGATGTAGTATCAAAAACTACATCATAAAGTATCAATAAAATTTTACTTGAAATATTTATAGGCACAGTATATAATTTAAGTGTATGATAAATATACAAAAGAGTTGTTATAATGTTGATTATGACAACTCTTATTTTATTAGACAGAATTCGAGAGATTCAATCATGAATTCGTGGTAATATAAAGGATAGATATCTATAAATTAAATCTAGATTTCGAACTATAATAAAATCTACATTATATAAAGCATAATAAGATATAATGTATTATAAGAAAAAAACGAAAGAATTTATATATAATTCGTACAATATAGTTTCAATAATTTGTGGGAGTAGAAAAATAAGGATATGTCTAAGAAAAAGAATAGCCAATTATATACTAGAAAGGAGCTTAGATGGGATAAGCTTGATAATACTGCCAATTTATTTCCTGTCATAGTAAGCGAAAGCGTCAGTAACGTGTATCGTCTTTCTGTGACCCTTAAGGAGGAGATTGATCCTGATATGCTTCAGAAAGCTCTTAATAAGGTATTGCCCTATTTTGATGTGTTTAAGATGAAGCTTAAAAAGGGAATGTTTTGGTATTATTTTGAAACCAATAGAAAGTCTACACCTAAGGTTTTGCCGGAGAATACTTATCCTTGTATGTATATAAATCCTTACACCAATAACGAGTATCTGTTTAGGGTAACCTATTATGAGAAACGCATTAATCTAGAGGTTTTTCATGTGCTTACAGATGGTAGTGGTGCTTTGACATTTTTGAAGGAGCTTACCTATCAGTACCTAAGGTATAAGCATCCGGAGCTTAAAAAGCTTAATAATCATGTGCTTCAGGCAGAGACTTCCTTAGATAGCGAGGATAGCTATGTTAAAAATTATAAGAAGAGCGCCAAAAAGGGATATAAAACTGAGAAAGCAGTTATTATAAAGGGAGAAAAGCTGCCGGTTAATAATTTTGGTATAATTCATGGATATTTAAATGTAGCAGAGATTAAAGCAGTAGCGAAAAAATATGATCTCACTATTAATCAGCTTCTTGTGGGAACATTTATCTGGTCTGTCTACAAAGAGTATTTGAAATGTATGCCTGGGGATAAGCCTATAAGTGCCTGCGTACCGGTTAATCTAAGACCATATTTCAATTCAGATACTACCAAGAATTTCTTTGCAGTTGTGTCTGCAGTATTTAAACCTACAGAGGATAGCTACACCTATGAACAGGTTCTAGCTATAGTGAAAGAAAGCTTGGAGAAGCAGATTACTAGAGAGAATTTAGAAAAGTTATTTTCCTATAATGTATCCAATGAAAAGAATTGGGTGCTTAGAGTGGTGCCTTTGTTCATAAAGAATATTAGTATGAAAATCGTTTATAAGACATCAGCTAGAGCTAATACTACAACCATAACAAATATAGGACAGATTAAGCTAGCAGACGAATTCAAGGATTATGTAGATAAGTTTCATGTTGTTTTGTCCATGTCTAAGGGGCAGAATATAAAGGGTGGAGTCTGCTCTTATGGAGATACATTGGTGTTTACCTTTAGCTCTGCCATAAGGGAAACCTTTGTACAGAAGGAATTTTTTAGAAGGCTGTCCGCAGAGGGAGTAAATGTTTCTATAGAAAGTAATGGAGTTTATTATGACTAAATGTAATCGTTGTAAAATTCAAATATTAGATGATTCCTTACTCTGTCCATTGTGTAGAGGAGTGCTAGAGAGAAGCACTGTTGGGGCATATGGTGAGGTGGATTCATATCATAAGGATGAAATGGCTGGGAATGCTTCTAGTGACGAAAATCAACTAGATGGAGAGGAAGCTTTAGGCGATAAAAAAGATATAGCCAGCATGGATATGGACGATATAGGCATGGATGAAATTGAGATGTATGAGTCAAAATCAGTTATGTACCCTGATGTTAAGCCGGCCAATAAGAAGATTCGAATGGTTATAAAATGCTTTGTTTTTATATCAATCCTAGTAGAATGCATTCTTGTTTTGATTAATTATTTGACCTATAAGGGAGTTAAATGGTCTCTGATTTGTGGGGCGGCTCTTGTGTATCTATGCTTTACTGTTGCTTATTGCGTACCTAAGAATACGGGGCATAGGTCAAAGATATTTGGTCAAATGGTGGGTTCTATAATACTTGCAATTCTTATTGACTGTTTTTTAGGCTACACGGGATGGTCCCTTAATTATGTAACGCCTATAGCTATAATGCTCTTTGATATCACTATATTAGTGTTTATGATTGTCAATTCTAATAACTGGCAGAATTACATTATCCTGCAGGTTGCTATGTTGCTTGTGAGCTTAGGCTTTGGAATTCTTGCCCTTACAGGTGTGGTGACTTGGCCATTGCTTACAGTGATAGCTATAGGAGTATCTGCAATAATACTAATTGCAACAGTGGTGTTTGGAGATAAAACAGCCATAACAGAGCTGTCTAGAAGATTTAGAGTGTAAATTATTCTTATAGAGAAACTAAAGAATAGAAAAAATTAAGTCATAGAGGAACTTATGAGCGAAGAGATTAAATTAAGTCATAGAGGTAAGATAATTAAAGATTTGGTGGCTCTGTTTAATAAAAATGAAGTCTTGCGAAGTAAATTTGCGGCAGGGTCAGAAACGGCAGTTCCTGAGAAGGAGTATAAGTATTCAGAAACATATGATGTAGAATATGTGAATTTGGATAATTGTAAGGCAGAGTTTATCAAGCCTAAGGAAAATGCATCTAAGTGGATTATTATACAGCTACATGGAGGTGGCTATGTAGGTGGTATGAAGAACTCCTATAGAACTTTGGCAGGGCTTTATTCTGAAAAAGGACAGGGAGCAGCAGTGATTTCTGTTGATTATAGGCTTGCTCCGGAACATACATTTCCGGCTGCCTTAGAGGATGCATATACTGCTTATGAGTGGGCTTTGAATAGAGGTTATTCTGCAAACGAAATAATTCTTGCAGGTGATTCGGCGGGTGGCGGACTTGCTTTAGGACTATGTCATTATCTTAAGGATAACAATATAGATTTACCGGCAGCTGTGATAGCTATGTCTCCTTGGACCGATCTCACGGGTAGTGGGGCATCCTACAAGGATAATGTGGACATTGACCCGGTATTTGGAAGTAGGCCTGAGGTTGTTATAGGTAGCACATATATAGGCGAGGATAGTGGTGAAAACCCTTATATTTCTCCGATGTTTGGCGACTTTACAGGCTTTCCTAAGCTTCTAATTCAGGTGGGGACAGATGAGATGCTTTTATCAGATTCCCGAAGTGTTAGGGATAAAGCTGTGGCAGCAGGTGTACAATTGGAATATACAGAGTATCAGGGCATGTTTCATGTATTTCAAATGGCCGGTAAGCTAATACCAGAATCTAAACAAGCCTGGGAGCAGGTCGGAGATTTCATAGCAGGGTTGTAGCTTGCTGTTTTTTTAAAACAATACAGTTACACGAAGATGATGTTGGTATATAAAATTGATGTTGCTTTATGAAAGGAATATTGACCTGTAAAGCCAATGTATCATTGACAGTGGAATTTGGGATATGATACTATGATTAACAAGAGATTTAGATAAACTCTATAATATTTTACTAGAAGAAATAAATCCGAAATAAGTAATGGTATAGATAAGCTGTGAGATATACGGAGAAATGTTTCTATAATGTACCGGGAGGATAAATGTATGGACAATAATCAGAATAATCAGCCACAGGCAGGTGGTCAATATTATGGTCAACCTGACATGAATCAGGGTAATTCCTATGGACAACCACAGATGAATCAAGGGTATCAGGGAAATCCCTATGGACAGCCACAGATGAACCAAGGGTATCAGGGAAATCCTTATGGACAACCACAGATGAATCAAGGATATCAGTATAATCAGTATCAGGGACAGCCACAGATGGGGTATCAGAATTATCAGATGGCTCCGGCAGTTATGACGAAGAAAGAATTCTTTAAGACTCGTGCAACTAGTAATGTGAAGAGCAATATAACAAGCTCTGCTGTAATACTTTATATTTGCGCAGCGATTAATTTTTTCTATCACTATGTGTATATGGTGAACACCGGAGCAATTTTAGACTGTATTCTTTTGTTGGCACTGGGATTATGTGTTCAGCTTTTGTATAGCAGAATAGCAGCCATAATTGCAACTGTGTATAGTTTAATTAATGCTATTTTATACTTATACCTTTATGGCAAATTAGGTGGATGGCTTATAATAGTAGCCGGTGTTTGCGCATGTATTGGAACCTTTGGACTTGAAAAGGAATACAAAAATTTTACAAGCTATAATGTAAGAAGATAATAAAAAAATATAGTATATAATTGGGTAAGTCGTCGCGAAAGTGACGACTTATTGCATTTATAGGGCAAATAAAGTATCATCTTAAAGAAATCTTAAAAATTTAGGGGATTTTTTCTTAAAAATATATTTGGCATAATCTATGTCAGGAGGTAGGAGAAATGTACAACATACTAATATGTGATGATGAAAAGGATATTGTGGAGGCTCTTAATATTTACCTTACCAGTGAGGGCTACAAAATCTTTAAGGCCTATAATGGCAGTGAGGCATTGGGGATAATTGAGAAGGAAGATATACACCTGGTGCTTATGGATATTATGATGCCGGTTATGGATGGAATTACAGCCATGTCAAAGCTTCGTGAAAAAAGTAATCTGCCGGTAATACTTCTAACTGCTAAGGGTGAAGACACAGATAAAATCCTTGGACTTAATGTGGGAGCTGACGATTATGTGACAAAGCCATTTAATCCGGTGGAGCTAATAGCTAGGGTAAAGGCACAGCTAAGACGCTATATGACCTTGGGTGGAAGCAACACCACTGAGAAAAAGGATGTGTATATGGTAAGTGGAATTATCTTAGATGATAAGTCCAAGCAGGTAGTGGTAGACGGGGAGGAAGTAAGTCTTACACCTACTGAGTACTATATACTAAAGCTCTTTATGGAGAATCCTGGGAAGGTCTATTCCCCCAAGGATATCTATAAAGAGGTGTGGAAGGATATTCCACTGGGGTCTGAAGGTACCGTGGCAGTACATATTAGACATTTGCGAGAAAAGATTGAGATTAACCCTTCTGAACCAAGACACCTAAAGGTGGTTTGGGGACAGGGATACAAGATGGAGGAATGATTATTATGAAGAAATTAAGGGAGAGCGGACTGCTAAAATTCATAGCAGGAATATTACTTGGGTTAGGATTAATAGCTGGCATAGTGTCCGGTATATTTGCTGTGGGGGCAGTAAGTGAGGATTACTATGGAGTAGGTGGTAAGGAAAGGCTTAAGGAAAGTATTATAGAGGAGATTGCTTGGTTTTATAATAGCCATGCTATAGAATACTGTGCGGAAAAGATAAACGCTGAAAATAATGATAAGTATGAGTGGGATGAGAAGTTCTATGAAAACTTATTTGCAGAGGAAAATACAAATTACATGTTCAGCGTTACTACACCTGAGGGCAAGGAGCTTCTATCTAACTACTATGTGGATGATGTGCAGTATAAGGGACAGATGAAAACCAATATTAGTGTGGAGCAGGAACAGGAGGTTATATCTTGCCAGATTAATGTGACAGACATAGTGAGACCTGTGGAGTATGCTGACCTTCCAGACTATGCAAAGGAGCAGTATGCTGAGGGAGAGTGGTATTATTACGGTATCCCTAACGCTGTGGAGTATTATGATGGAGGTGTGGTAGGGTATGTAGATGACAGCCAGCCGGATAGTACAAGTGTGACTGTTGATATGTCGGATGTGACAGCGGTTACAGTGAATACTGTAGAGATGCCAGATGCAACAGAGGTTGCAGTGGATGCAGCTGGGAATGTGGTTAATGACCCTATGAATCCTACAACAGCAGTTGAAACTACAGAGGTTGCAGTGGATGCCACTACGGAGATAGCGCCGGAAGAGATAAATGGTGTAGAAAATCCGCTAGAGTCAGCGGGGATTTCCAACGGCTTGGAAATATATAAGGACTCAGAGGGTGTGTATTATTATGTAGATGAATATGGTGTTTTGCAGGAACTTATAAGTGAGGAATATTACATCGAGGGTGAGCTTGCCATAGAGGAAGCCGTGGAGCAGTATGAGGCTGAGGAAAACAAGAACAGAATCATCTGTGCATACAGATATCCTCTTAATCTGAATAATTTATACGTATATGGTAACGGGAATGATATTTATGTAAATATTGATAATACCATAGATTACAGACTGGCAGATAGCTCCAAATATCAATTTGTATATGATAGTCTTATGACCAAAACCAAGGATTATGATTATGTATATAGAGCTAACTGGGATTATGATATAGCAACTGGTACTTACACAGAAAACTATGATTGTGGCAATTATCAGGATATCATTTTAACCTACTATGTAAAGTCAGAGCTTTCAGCCTATGACCATTTCGCTATGTCATATAGACTTAAGTATATGACTCAGATATACGATGCGGCACTTCCTGTGTTTGTAGTGTGCTGTGTGATTATTCTTATAACCTTTGCTTACCTTGCGTGGGCAGCAGGACATAAGAAGAACGTGGAAGGAATAGCAGTAAGTGGATTTGATAAGCTACCATATGATGTGGTTTTGGCGGTATATGGCATAGCTGCATTGTTCGGATTATTCCTAATTGCAGAAAATGGCTACAGCCTAAAGTCTATGCTGGTGCTTTCTATACCACTTTGTATAGTTGTAATGCTGTTCCCTGTACTTCTTAACACAACAGCCGTAAGATTTAAGGTGGGAAGCGTGCTTAAGAACACAGTCACTGTAAAGGTGTTAAAGTGGATATGGAAATGGATTAAGAAGCTTTTTGGTCAGTGCAAATCAATATTTGGCTACTTAAGAGAGAATATGAATATTGTCTGGAAATGGGTTCTTGGCTTTGTGGCACTTGGAATATTTGAATTCTTCTTATGTATGGCATTCTCAGATATGGAATCAGTGGTTATGTTACTTGTTATAGATTTCCTAATTATTGGCACAGTTCTTGTAATAGCAGCCATTAACATGAACAAGCTTAAGGAAGGCGCTAAGAAGATTGCAGCAGGAAATGTAGGCTACAAGCTTGACACAGAGCATATGCTTTGGGAGTTTAAAAAGCATGGAGAAACCCTAAATAGTATTAATGATGGAATATCTGTGGCAGTAAATGAGCGACTTAAGAGCGAGCATATGCAGACAGAGCTTATTACAAATGTTACTCACGACATTAAGACACCACTTACATCTATAATTAGCTATGTTGATCTGCTTTCTAAGGAAGAGCTTAACAACGAAAAGGCTGATGAATATGTTGAGGTATTATCTAGACAGTCGGAGAGACTTAAGAAGCTTATAGAGGATCTTATAGAGGCATCCAAGGCTACAACCGGTAATCTTAAGGTGGAGCTTTCCGATGTGGATGTAAAGGTGCTTTTGGAACAGTCCTTAGGAGAGTTTTCTGATAAGCTTGAAGCTAAGGGACTTAAGCCGGTGGTGAATTTCCACACTGATGATACAGTGGTTAGAGCTGATGGAAAGCATCTGTGGAGAGTGTTTGATAATCTTATTAATAACATTTCCAAGTATGCGCAGGATAATACCAGAGTGTATGTGGATGTGGAGAGAGTTACAACAGATGAGACCATTGATGGAATGACCTTGGATGATATAGTGAAGAATAGCTACGCAGGTAACAGTGCGGAAGTATTAAAGGTATCCTTCAAGAATATTTCTAAGGAGGAGCTTAATATCTCTGGTGAGGAACTTATGCAGAGATTTGTTCGTGGAGATAAGTCCAGAAACACTGAAGGTAACGGTTTGGGACTTTCTATAGCCAAAAGCCTGATGAAGCTTCAGGATGGTGACTTAGAAATTATAGTTGATGGAGATTTGTTTAAGGTGGTTCTTATACTAAAGTAAATAAATGGATATAATAGAGGCAGACTGTCTGGCATAATGCAGCATTTGATAATATGTGCTGAATATGTAAGTATAGTCTGTCCTTTTTCTGTTTAGCAAAGGTATGGCGTTAATGTTTTGAAATATAAGACATAATGCATAAAAAAACAATAAAATTTCTATGTTAAATCTAAGTTAAATAAATAAAAATATAGTTGACGCGAGATGAATAAATCTTGTATTATTTGAGATGTGGGTCGTCAAAAATTGACCTTATAATACATAATTGAAATAAGGAGATTAGTATTTGTATGGAACAAGGTTTCGACATTTTTAATGTGCTGTCTATGATTGGTGGTTTGTCGCTATTCCTATACGGAATGAATGTTATGGGTGATGCTCTTGCCAAGATGGCAGGTGGTAAGCTGGAGCATATCTTAGAGAAGCTTACAACTAACAAATATGTTGCAGTATTACTTGGTGCAGGTGTTACTGCGGTTATTCAGTCATCATCGGCCACAACGGTTATGGTTGTTGGTTTTGTTAACTCTGGTATTATGAAGCTTAAGCAGGCTGTAGGTATCATTATGGGTGCTAATATCGGTACTACTATTACCTCTTGGATACTCAGTTTAAGTGGAATAAGTGGAGACAGTATGCTTATCAAGCTTTTGAAGCCTACATCATTTACGCCTATTCTTGCGCTTATTGGAGTTGTGTTTTTGATTTTCATGAAGAATGAAAAGAAGCATGATATAGGTACTATATTACTTGGCTTTGCAGTGCTTATGTTTGGTATGGATGCCATGAGTGAAGCTGTTAAGCCACTTGCAAAGGTGGATGAGTTTACAAGTATTCTTACTATGTTTGAGCATCCATTACTTGGACTTTTGGCTGGTGTTGTGCTTACAGCGGTTATACAGTCATCATCAGCTTCTGTAGGTATATTGCAGGCTCTTTGTGTAACAGGAGCTATCACCTATGCCAATGCTATACCTATTATTATGGGACAGAACATCGGAACCTGTATTACAGCTATTCTTTCATCAATTGGCGCAAGCAAGGATGCAAAGAGAGCTTCAGCAGTGCATTTGTTCTTTAATGTAATTGGTACAACCGTATTTATGGTATTGTTCTATCTTATAAATGTATTTATGCCATGGCCATTCTTATATGATGTGGCAGGCGCTGCCGGTATAGCAGTTGTTCATACAGCATTTAATGTACTTGCTACAGTAGTGCTTCTTCCTATGTCAAATGTACTTGAGAAGCTTGCAACTATTGTTATTAAGGACGAGCCAAGCAAGGAAGAGGAAGATCAGGATGCTGTGCTTCAGCTTCTTGATTACAGATTCTTAGATAATGCCGGTGTTGCTATTGCGCAGAGCCATAAGGTGGCAGTTGAGATGGCTAAGATGTCAAGAGATGTTGTTCTTGAGGCAGTTTCTCTTATTGGAAATTATAATGAGGAAAAGGCTGCTCATGTTAGACTTATAGAAGATAAGATGGACAAATATGAGGATGCGTTAAGTGCATATCTCTTAAAGCTTAGTGGTCGTGATGTGTCAAAGGATGATAGTCGTATCCTGTCTACATTACTACATTCTGTAGGTGATATAGAGCGTATCTCAGACCTTTCTGTGGATATTCTTCTTGGTGTAGAACAGATGCATAAGAAGGAGCAGGAGTTCTCTAAGAAGGCTACAGAGGAGCTTAATGTATATGGTAGAGCCCTAAAGGATATTCTTAATCTTACAGTGGATGCTCTTGAGAACAATGACCGTGAGAAGGCTATATTGGTAGAGCCTATGGAGGACCTTATTGATACTATGAATAAGGAGCTTAAGAAGCGCCATGTTAAGAGACTTAAGAAGGGTAAGTGTACCGTAGAACTTGGTATAAGCTTATCAGATATTACAGATACATTTGAGAGAATTTCAGACCACTGTTCAAATGTGGCAGTATGTATAGTTCAGGGTGATGATGATGAGTTCGAGGCTCACGACTATCGTAAGCAGCAGAAGGCGGATGAGGAAGCTTGGTTTGCTAAGAAATACGAGGAGTTTGAGGCTGAGTACGCATTGCCATAATATGTGAATTTTAATAGCTTGGAAAGATATGACTTTCCAAGCTATTTGTTTATATAGTAATACTAGGAGGTAATATATGGAATTATTACAATATTTTAAAAGCTTGTTAGATGAGGATAAAGCACCTGTAGTAATATGTGACTTGAACCATACAATAATATATATGAATCCATCAGCCTGCAGACATTATGACAGGTTTGGTGGAGATAAGCTTTTAGGAGGTAATCTTTTAGATTGTCATAATGACAAATCCTGTGAGATGATTATAAAAATTCTAGAATGGTTTAGAGAGAGTAGGTCAAACAATAGAATTTATACTTATAGAAATGACAAGGAAAACAAGGATGTGTATGTTATAGCCTTGCGAGATGAACAGGGTGAACTTATTGGGTATTACGAAAAGCATGAGTACAGAAGTATTGAAACAAGTAAACTATATGATTTCAATACTTTTTTGTAAAAATGTAGCTACAAGGGCAGTCTGAAAAAAATACGGACTGTCTTTTTGTTATGAAAACTTATATTATGTGGGTAAAAAATTGATTTTACTGGAAATTATAATGTGCTATAATAAAGTTCGATTAATAAATCATTATGACATATATAGGAGAAAATAGATGATAAACATATCCATAATATATGGGGTTACTGCAGTAATATCACTTTTGCTTGCAATATCCTACTGTGTATTTATTCGTAAAAAGGAAATATGGTTGGTATGGTTATATTTTTCGGTTTTTTTGGCAAACCTGGGTTATTTTTCACTGTCCATATCTAAGACCTTAGAAGAAGCATTGCTGGCAAACAGGATTGCATATTTGGGATGTG
>JAGALE010000316.1 GCA_017625335.1 Lachnospiraceae bacterium | reverse complement strand
GAACTCGAGGCTGAAACTAATGTTAGACTTGTTAAGAGCTTAAGTGAAAAAGCAACAAACAATAAAGAGTTTATAGATAGACTTAGTAGTAAATTAGGAAATTCATGATAATATACATTCATATTTAAAAGTTGTATTTTAAATATGAAAGGAGTTATTAAAATGGATATAACAAAACACTTAAATGAAGAGGCTGAATACATAAAAATTATTAAGATAGCAGGTAAGATACTTGATAATTTTAATGATTTAAAATCAGTTGACAGAAATGATGTATATGATATCATATACTGTAAACAAAAATTGACGAATATGATTGAATCTGGGCTAGAAAACAAAGATATAGAGGCAGATGCTAAAGATTTAACATCAAGAATAGATGTTATGTTACAATCAATAAATGAGTCAACACTTAAAGATATACTAGATAGACATATTAAAAATAATAGAGAAGTTAATAAAACTAAGTATAACAACAAAAATAAATATTGTGATATGGAATATAAAGGAAATAAAACAGATACAGTATTTCATTCACCTTTGTCAAATTACTTTCGTAATAAATTTCCTAAACTATTAACTCTAGTGATAAGCTTATTAGTATTGTTAGTATGGCCTAGTATAAGTAACCTGATACTAGGTGATGTAACTAGTGCTAATAGTCCAAATGCAGTAGCATTTAGTAATTTATCAGCTTTATTGTGTGCAATTACAAGATTATTTGTAATGGTAGCATTTGTTGTATCATCCTTATCAGTAGCTTTAGATTTGATGTATATATCATTTCCTTTTTTACGAGAATCAGTTGAAAATAAAGAAACAAAGGAAACTTTAATAAGTACAGAAGCCATAGAGGCAGTTAAAACAGAAGGCTATATTACAATATCACATAAGTTAAATACAAATGACAGATTTGAAGTAGCCGAAAATATGGTTGAGCTGTTGACAGATGAATTAGAGGAGTATATAAGATATGTGCATACATATGATGCAGATGTGACATTTATTCATGATGATAAAATAAAAATACTTAAGGATATGTACGCGGATGTGCAGGCAATAAAAGGAAGATTAAAGATAGCAAAACTTAGAAATCGTATAGAGGCATTAGTTGAAGCAGAAATAGTATATGAGAAACTGGAGAATTTTAGGGATTGGCACAAAAAGCATATGGAATCACTAGATTTCGAAGCATATCCAGTTTAATAAGGGGAGGAAAGTACAGTGGAAGTTAAGGTAGGGGATTACATTGAAGGGTATGAGCAGTGGGGACAGCCTGAAATACCTGAATATAATATAGAATCAACATTAAGGACTCATAAAATGAGACTTATAGTAGAAAGTATATGGACAGATAATGAAGGATTTACACATTATTGTGGTCAAGCGGATGACTCTTGGGGAGGAGCCCGCGGTGGTATGATTAGTACCGAGTACGGTAATGTGAGAGTAATCACGGATGAGAAACCATTTACTGTCATATGGTGGACAAACAAATATAAGAAATTCAAATTAATGGAAAGCGGGCTTAGGCGTGAATGGAAGGCAGCTGATATAGTCAGACACTTTAAAGGTACAGAGTATGTGATAATTGGTATCGGAGTAGATACAAATAATGAACAGGAAGTTATCATATATAAAAAAGCAGATAACACAGGTAATATTTGGGTAAGACCTAGGTATGAATTTGAAAGTGCCGTTGATAAAGATAAGTATCCTGATGCAGAGCAAGAATGGAGATTTGAATTAGTTGAAACACATTAGTATTTAAGATTAAGACAAGTATCATTTAGGTACTTGTCTTTATTTTATGCTTTTTATTACTAAAATCAGATTTTATTTTTATTTTAGGAGAACTTATTATGGCAGTAAAAGTACCCACACTTTGGAATAATATGTACATAGGTAATATGAGTGAACCTCAAGCAGAACTCATAATGCAAACAAGAGCATGCGAGGTAATACCAAACTTAAAGAAGATGCTCTTTAACTTTCCACTAGAACTAATACAACAAAGCTATGAGGAAGGTATAAGCATTAGAAATATACTGAAACGGGATAATATAGATTATACACAATATATAGCAGAGCTTAGAGACTATCAGACAGTTGGAACTGCATTTATGTATCTTAGTCCTCGTAGTATAATTGCAGATGGGTGCGGTTTAGGTAAGACAGCTGAAATTAGTGCACTCATTAATTGGTTAACATATAAGCAAGAGATAACTAGATTTCTCATGGCAGTAGAAACTAGTGCCCTTGCACAGACCCAAGCGGAACTTGCTAGGTTTACAGGATTAAACGTAATAGCGATGCCTTCTGAAGCAGCAAAGATTAAGAGAGTAATAGCAAAGACAGATTGGACAAAAGTAGATGGTATTGTAATTAAACACAGCACATTAAGAAGTGACCCATTTAGTAAATGGTTAGCACTTAATATAGATGAAAATGGACTATGTAGAATATTTAATACATTTATATTAGATGAAAGCTCAGTAATAAAAAATGATACATCTAAGATATTTAATTATACAAAGAATATATGTCAAATAGTACCCCGAGTTCATTTTATGAATGCAACAGCCTTTGAAACAAACATTATGGATGTATATCATCAAATGGATATGATGGATGAATCGCTATTACCAAAGAAGTGGCGTATTCAGAATGAATACTGTACATTTACACGTACATCATACTGGACAAAAGAAAATGGCAAAGCTAAAATGAATTGGAGACATGAACGCTCGGGATACAAAAACCAAGCAAAATTCAAAGAATCACTAAAATTAGTTTATTTTGGTCGTTGTAAAGCAGATATAGGTATGGATTTACCTCATGTATACAAAGTATATGAGGTGGAGCCAAGTAATGAAATGAGTTTAGGACTTGAGAAGGGATATAGGTACAGTGAGTTACTAAATTGTCCATCTTTAATTCCAGATGCAAACATACCTATGGATAGAAAGAACGTACCTAAACTTAATAGACTGTGTGAATTAATTGAAAATGACTTTAGTGATAGTAGCGTTATGATTTACTGTTTCCATTTAGCTGCTCAAGATAAAATAAAAGAAGAACTTGAAAAGATAGGTAGGAAAGTTGTAATTCTTAACGGTAGCTGTACAGATGAAGAAAGATACGCAGCACAGAGAGGATTTAACGAGGGTAAATACGATACAATCGTTACTAATATTAAAAAATCATTAAAGTTTTTTATATATGGTGAACAAGGCTCAAGGAAATCTAGTAGATGTCTTGACTTTGCAAGAATGGTAAATGAAGATGGAAGACCTTTTAGAGTTTTATACTTAGATTGTGAAACTGGTTCAGTAGACTTTTTCCTTGATGATTTAGAAGCAGAAGGAATAGATACAATGAATACTTACATAGTATATACTTCATCATATGATGAAATTGAATACTATGTAAATAAGGCTATAAAAAATGAAGAGTTCTATGAACTTGATGATAATGGAGAAGAAACTGAAGATATTGTTTTAGATGCAGATGGTAAGCCATTTGTTGCAGATGCAATAGTAATTGATGGTATTACAGTAGTAGCAGATAATGTACAACAAGCAGTTTTAAATATCAGTGAAAAAAGAGCTGGTGTAAGAGCAAAAGTTAATGGGCTTTTAGGTGATGAAAAAATAGTTGCTATAGAAAGTGCTGGACTAG
>JAGALE010000315.1 GCA_017625335.1 Lachnospiraceae bacterium | reverse complement strand
GTGGGTAATCTTAACCTGGTTAACCAGATGATAGATAACTTGGAGGAACAGAAAAGATATACATCATTAGGACTAAGGATTCAGGAGATGAGTGATGATAGATAAATTAAGGGTTATAGGGCAAAATATTGGCAAGCTGATGTTTCCTTCGGTATGTCCCTTGTGTGGAGAAATTCTAGAAGATAATCAGGACAAAGAGATGTATATCTGTCAGGACTGCAGCCAAAAGCTAAAACCTATAAAACCACCAGTATGCCTGAAATGTGGTCAGGAGGTGGACGGTATAGAAACTGATTGTTGCAGTGACTGTGCTGTTGTCACAAGAAGCTATGTAAAGGGGTTTCCTGCATTAAAGTACAGCCCGGAAATGTCAAAATGCTTATCTGATTTTAAATACCACAATATGAGAAGCTACGCGGCATTTTTGGCTGATATAATTGTGAGGGAGAGGGGTAAGGAAATTCTTCTAGCAGGACCTGAGGTTATAGTGCCGGTACCTGTTCACAAATCAAAGCTTAAGGTAAGAGGCTATAACCAGGCCCAGGTGCTGGGTGAGGAGCTTGGCAGAAGATTAAAGCTACCTGTGGACACAGAGCTTATAGAAAGAGGCGTAAAGACAGCGCCTCAAAAGGAGCTTAGTAATGCACAGAGAGAGGAAAACCTAAAAAGGGCTTTTATTTCTTCTCGAAAAATAGTAGAATATAAGAGTGCTCTTATAGTAGATGATATATACACTACAGGAGCTACTGTTGAAGCCTGTACGGGGGTGCTTCACAGTATGGGGATAGAAGATGTTTATTATACATGCGTGTGTATAGGACAGGGCTTATAAAATAAGAACAAGAGAGGGGTATAGCTATGGATATAAGAAATTGTTTGAGATGTAAGAAGATATTTCATTATGTGACAGGCGATCAGCTGTGTATGCCTTGCAAGGAGCAGCTCGAGGAGCTGTTTCAGAAGGTAAAAAAATTCATAGAGGAGAATCCTGCTGCTAATATTAATGTAGTTGCAGAAAAGTGTGAGGTATCTATTAAACAGATAAAAAAATGGGTACGCGATGAAAGATTATCCTTTACTGATGATTCATTGGTAGGTCTTGAGTGTGAGCGCTGCGGTAAGATGGTACATAGTGGACGCTTCTGTCAGGAGTGCTCAGGTGGTTTGGCGGATGCAATGAATAATGCCTTTAGAAAGCAACCTGTAGAAAGAAGTAAGCCAAAGGGAAGCGCATCGGGAAAGATGAGATTCTTAGAATAAATAAGGTAACTATAAGTAACCGATAAAAGGTTAAGAATAGGATATTACGAGCCGAGATAATAAGGGTGAAAGCTTATGTATCGGCTCTTTTTATGTAAAAATATTCGCAAAAAGTGTAATGATATTTTGAAAAAAACCGATAAAATAAGTGAAGATTAATTTACAAGGAGGGATTTGTATGCGAATTGGTACTTATAACATGGTTAATCAGATTTACGGCGCTAAGAGCACTAAGAAGTCTAACGCAGCAGGTGGTACCAACTATGCAAGCTTCAAGGATGAGGTATCATTTTCAAGCTTAGGCAAGGATATGCAGGTGGCTAAGAATGCATTAGCAGGTGTATCAGATGTTAGAGAAAGCAAGATAAGTGACCTTAAGGCCAAGGTTTCAAGTGGCACATATAATGTGAGCCCGGAAGCATTTGCTGACAAGCTTATGAGTGCTTACAAGGCACAGTCAATCTAGTTGGAGATAATAGGAAAAAGGAGTAACTTATTATGGCAAGCTTAATCGAGAATTTAATAACCGGACTTAATGAGGAGTATGCTGTGTATGAGATGCTTCTGGAGGTGTCTATGGAGAAGACATCATCCATTATCTCCAACAACCTTGACAGGCTTAAGGCAACAACTGACAAGGAGCAAGCCTTAGTAGATACTATAACAAGCTACGAGGTGAAGCGTAATAACACGATGGCTAACATTGCCAACGTGCTTAATAAGAAGGTATCTGATCTTAAAATATCAGATATTATTAATTTTTTAGAGGGTCAGCCTGAATTCAGAGACCCACTTATTGAAATCAATGAGAAGCTGGCTAAGATAGCCAGAAAGCTTAAGGATGTTAACTCTCATAATCAGAATTTAATTCAGGAATCTCTGTCTATGATTGAGTATAACATTAATCTTTTACAAAATTTGAACAGAGCCCCTGAAACTGCTGAATATAGCAAGGATATGTTCAAGGGACAGGGTGGATATGCAGGTGGTATGGACATACCGGTGTCAGGAAGATTTGACACAAAGCAGTAGTATTTGTGATAAGCAGGACAAAACACAAAAGATGAAATAAATTACTTAATGATACAGGAAGGTGAGTTATAATGAGCGGTACAATGGGAAGGTTGTCCATAGGTGTTACAGGATTACAGACTAGTCAGTATGCACTTAATGCGACAGCACACAATTTAATGAATACACAGACCCAAGGGTTTACCCGTCAGCAGGTTATGCTCACTGATAGAACCTATAAATCTTTAGGTTCCAGGAATGTACACGGTGAGAACATTACAGGACTTGGAGTAGTAACTGCCGAGATAAAGCAGGCAAGAGATAATTTTGCAGATATAGCTTACAGAGCAGAAAGTGGAAGAATGAACTACTACAAGGCTCAGTATGAGACCGCTTCAGAGATTGAGACATATTTTGGTGAGCTGGAGGGTCAGGATTTTAATACGTCAATGAATGAGCTATGGCTTAGTTTGCAGGAGCTTCAGAAGGAATCAAATAGTATTGTTACAAGAAGCTCATTTATATCAACAGCCCAGCTCTTTTTAGATAGAGTACAGGATATAAGAACAAGCTTTATTAATTATCAGCGTAATCTTAACGTGGAAATTCAAAGTCAGGTTAAAAGAATTAATGAGATAGCTGATAAGGTGCTTGAGCTTAATGATAAGATACTTGCATGCGAAGCATCAGGTATTGAGAATGCAAATGACTACAGGGACGCACGTAACCTTCTCTTAGATGAGCTTAGCGGATTAGTTAAGACAGAGATAGTTAATAATGTAGACGGAACTGTAGAGCTTTATATAGAGGGAAGATGCCTTGTTACAAGAGGAAAGACCTACGAGCTTGATGTTATAAAGGTATGTGACAGTGAGCAGTACTTGGCGCAATATGATTTTGCCGAGGATGCAACAGACTTTATGATGCCTGTTTGGAAGGATGACGAGACAGCCCTTTATAATATTAACAAGCTTCCAAGTATGGAAAGTAATTCAGACATAGGTTCTCTGAAGGGACTTATGATGTCTAGAGGATATTTTGTAAGTAATTATACACATGTTCCATCTAAACCGGACAAGCCTATAGCAGATGATTTTGCTGATAACGCAGATTATGAAGCAGCTATGGCACAGTACGAGATAGATATGAATGAATATGTGGATAAGCTTGATTACTTTAACAAATATGTAGAACCATATACAGTTACTAATCTTATGGCACAGTTTGATGTTTTAGTACATGCCATAGTAACAGGCTTTAATGATCTTCTTTGTCCTAACAAGGAGGTAACCCTTGCAGACGGAACCATAATTAAGGTTTTGGATGAGGAAAAAGCTGGTATGGGAATGGGAGCTGGCAATGAGTATCCGGGTACAGAGCTTTTTGTTAGAAAGAGTAGCCCAAGATACACAGAGCAGACATTTAGAATGGCAGATGGTTCCATAGAAACATTTATGGTATATAACGAAGAAAATGAGGATGATTTCTATTCCCTTTACTCAGGTGGTAATATCGAAATTAACGATAAGCTTCTTCAGAATCCATCTCTTTTACCACTCACAATGGTAACAGGTGAGGAGGCACAGGAGAATGTAGATGCCATGCTTCAGCTTTGGAACACAAAGTTTGCTACAGTTAGTCCAAACTCTTTGGTAGAGTGTAACTTTATGGACTATTATGCAGGAATGATGGAGGACTTGGCTGACAGAGGCTATACATATAACAATATGGCACAGACTCAGCAGCAGTCCGTAACAGATATAGAGAATCTTAGACAGGGTGTAGTTGGTGTATCTTCAGATGAGGAGCTTTCTAATATGATTAAGTTCCAACATGCATATAATGCATCTTCCAGATACATAAACACTGTATCAGAGATGATAGAACATCTTATTAATACACTTGGAGTATAGAGGAGGTGACGTAGATGCCATCAACATTTTTAGGACTTAATACAGGACTTTCGGGACTTAACTATTTCCAGTCAGCCCTTAATACAACATCACATAATATATCTAATGCTAATACAGAAGGATACTCCAGACAGCAGATTATAGTATCTGCAACTGATCCGCTTAGACTTAATCAGAGCTATGGTATGATGGGTACCGGTGTAGCCGGAGATAGCATCGATCGTCTCAGGAATGAATTCTATGACAACAAGTATTGGGCAGCTAATTCAAAGTACAATAAGTACTATACTCAGAATGACAACCTTTCAACTCTTCAGACCTATATGAATGAGATGACAGGTGAGGCAGGATACACACAGTGGCTATCTCAGATGTCACAGGCCCTTCAGGACTTGGCTGACAATCCTTCAGATAACACAACAAGAATTTCATATACACTTACAGCTGATGGTTTTACTGATATGATGAATGAGTTGGCTAACAATTTCCAGAATACTCAGAAGACCATTAATGATGAGATAGAGCTGGCAGTCAGCGAGATTAATTCTCTGTCAAAGCAGATATATGAGCTTACACAGCAGATTATCAATGTGGAGCTTAAGGGTGGTAATGCTAACGACCTTAGAGATAAGAGAGGTGTATGTATTGATACACTTTCAGAATATGCTGAGGTAGAAGTGCTTGAGAAATCCATTATGTATGGTGTGGGACATGATCAGGTGCCTTCTAATGCAGAAGCTTTATCAGTTCGTATCAATGGCTTTATATTAGTAGACGAGATGGAATATAACGAGCTTATGGTAGTACCTAGAAGCGAGAATATTAACCAGACAGATGTGGAAGGTTTAGTAGACGTTTATTGGAAGTGTGCTGATGGTACAGCAGGAGAATTCTTCGATGCACTTCACACAGAAGGAAAACTTCAGGGACTATTCGAGATTAGAGATGGTAATAACGGTGAGAACTTTAGAGGAACTGTAAAGTCGATTGCAGAGAATCCATCAAGTGTAGCCATCGATATTCCAACTCCTATACATGTGTATAACTTAAATGTTCCACAGCAGGGTACTATTAATCTTAATGGTAAGGATTATATGTACGATGGTTGGACAGCAGATTACGACGAGGATGGTTATCTTACCAATTTCCAATTTAATAATATGACAATGTTTGATGACAAGGGAGTTGAGATTTCAGCTAGATTCCCACAGGGCATCGAGGGTAAGACAGCTAAGATAGGTGAATACATTTCCGTTAAGGGTATTCCTTATTATATGGCTAGATTTAATGAGATGGTTAGAACCTTCTCTGATTATATGAACTCGATTGTGACAGAGGGTGTAGATAAAAATGGCGATGCAGCCCTTGATATGTTCACAGCACAGGACCCATATGGTGATGATTATGTGCTTAAGGGTACTATGGAGGGAGCAGGAGTGCTTCAGTCCACAGATTCCTCTTATTATAGACTTACTGCACTTAACTGGGAGCTTAATGAGGAGTGGAAAAAGGATCCTTCTAAGGTTGCTGTATCCTATGCAAGAGATGTAGAGCAGGGCGATGTGGAGGCAAGACCTATAGTAGATAAGATTATCTACGGTATGACAGATATGACTATGTACTCACAGGGTACTGTATCACATTTTATGCAGTCAATTACCACAACTATGGCGGTTGATATATCTAAGACACATACATTTGCTGCTAATCAGGATGATATTAAGTACACCATAGACAGTCAGCGTACATCAGTGTCTGGTGTAGATGAGAATGAAGAGGCTGCAGATTTGACCAAGTTCCAGAACCTATACAACCTTGCATCTAAGGTTATATCAGTTCTTAACGAGGTATACGATAAGCTTATTAATCAGACAGGAGTATAATTATTGATTAAAGCTTAGTCTGACAAGGACAGACAGAGTATTTATTACACAACTAACGGATAGACAGGAATACAGGAGGTAGGTTGTATGAGAATAACTAACCAGATGATTACAGGCAACTCACTTAGAAATATGCAAAAGAGTATGTCTGCAGTTAATAAAACTACACAGCAGATGACAACAGGTAAGAAGATATCTCAGGCATCAGAGGACCCGGTTATTGCTATAAGAGCTCTTAAGCTTAGAACTACAGTTAACCAGCTTCAGCAGTATAAGGAGAAGAATATTCCGGATGCTTCATCATGGTTTGATATATCAACCACATCTCTTGATAATATTACTAAGAGAATTGAGGATATTACAACTTACTGCGTACAGGGTTCTACTGATTCGTTTAACTCAGATGATAGAAATGCAATTATTGACTCCCTAAAGCAGCTTCAGGAGATGCTTTACGGGGAGGGTAATGCAACTTATGCAGGAAGATATATTTTCTCAGGATATAAGACAGACAGAAGCTTAACATTTATAGATACTGAGGATGTAAGCAAGTATTCTTATGATATAACTCAGAGCTTTTCACCAACTGCCATGGATACCAAGAACGTGGTTCTTGATGGAGTGGATTATACTCAGGTTGATGCTTATATAGATGGTACAGCTGCATATGAACAGCCAAATCCAGAGCAGGTATACAGACTTAACTTAGCGTACGAGAATATTACCGACACTAATAATGACGGGGAGAATGTTCTTACACTTTCAGCAAAGATGGCTGACGGTTCTGACTTAGATCTTACAGGCTTTAATACTACTGTAATGACAGAGGCAGATGTAGACGATTACTACAATGTTGGTCCTGATGACATACATATTATAGAAGAAACTGGAGAGGTTATCTTTGGAGAGAATGTATATAATACTCTTAAGACAGCAGAGACTATAGATGTAACATATGCTAAGACAGCATTTTTGGCAGGTGATTTAAGACCGGAGCATTATTTTGACTGTACTCAGTATACAGTTCAGACAGACGGTAGTGTTAAGGAAGTAGAGTACGACAAGCCTGAGGAAGGTCAGCCAATATACTATGAGGTTAACTTTAATCAGAGCCTTCAGGTTAATACAGAGGGTAATCAGGTTATCTCTGAGGAGATGAGTAATGATATTAACGACCTCATATATGCTTTAACTGATCTTACTGACGCAGAGGATGCTAAGGTAAGACTTGAGAAGATGCTTGAGGACGTACAGTATGCATCAGATGAGGATGCAATCGAACAGATAAATCGTATGATTAATGATTTAGATGCGGAGATAGCTGTTAAGAAGGAGAATATGCAGAAAACCTTCTCTAACAACATTACTAACTTCCAGAACTATATGTCAATTGTATCAGCTATGCAGTCTGATATAGGAAGCCGTATGAGTAAGCTGGAAATGATTAGTACAAGAGTTGATGAGCAGTTTGCGGCATTCAAGGAGTTAAAGTCTAAGAATGAGGATACAGAAACAGACTCAGCAATTATAGAATTTAACCAGGCAGAGCTTGTGTATGAGTCAGCCTTAGCGGCTACAAGTAACATAATGCAGACAACATTGCTTGATTACTTATAAAATATTAAGGAGGGTGTTTACATGGTAGCAGAGACTAAATTTTTTGGAACTATTGATATTGAGGATGACAAGATAATCAACTTCCCTAATGGTATAATTGGATTCGAGAATCTTAAGAATTTTGCTCTTATCTATGACTCAGAGCGCGAAGAAAGGTCTAAGATTAGCTGATTACAGTCTATGGATGAGCCGCTTATGGTTCTTCCGGTTATTAATCCATTGGACCTTATGGAGAACTATACTCCAACTATAGAGGATGAGCTTATGAAAACTATAGGTGACCCAGCAGATGCGGATTTACTTATATTTGTATCTCTTTCTATACCATCAGATGTAACACAGATGACTGCTAACCTTAAGGGACCATTTATCATTAACACAGTGGACAGAAAGGCTATGCAGGTTATAGTTGAGAATTCAGAATATCCTGTTAAGTTTAATGCTTATGAGGCAATTCAGGCTATGAAGGAAAAGGAAGGTGAGTAATATGCTAGCACTGTCAAGAAAACAAGGGGAATCCATTATGATAGGCAGTGATATCGAGCTCACTGTACTTGAGGTAAAAGGAGACCAGATTAAGATAGGTATTAATGCTCCAAAGAGCGTACCTGTATACAGAAAGGAAATCTATACTCAGATTCAGGAGGAGAATAGAGCTACTGCAGCGTCTATTGATATAGAGAGCCTTAAGAAGCTGTTTTAACAGTTCTTTACAATATAAAGCTAGGGGCTGTGCCATGTACGCACTGGCCCCTAGTGTTATGAGAATGAGCCTGTGCGGCCGGAAACAAAAATTTTTTGGCACAGGCTCATAGTAATATGTGATGACTTGGCCAGTGCTTAGTTTGGCGAAATCCATTTTGCTATATTATATGTGCCTGTGCGACGATAATTACTGGCCGACCTGCCTGGGGTGAGGCGAAAACCATTTTGTTGTATATTGTAGTAATGACGAAGTGTTAAAACAGATAGATTTGAAATAAATCAAGAAAAACAGGTAAAAATGTTGAGTTTTATTAGATTTAAGTATAAAATTTATATATTAACTTGACGATATAAAAGATAGCAGAAAGAGGCTAATACTAGGCATATGCCTAGATAAGCTTATAGAATAACTAGTTAAAGAGACATATAAACTTTATCATATCCCTATATAAGGAAAGGGGACAAATACACACGGAGGTGGAAAAAATGGGAATTGAGAGAATCGGTGGTGCAGGTGCAATGAGCTACACCACAAGCACACAAAAGGTAAGTAAGCCTGAGATTCAGGTGACAGACATGGGATCTGCAGCTGTTGCAGCAGTAACACCTGACAGGGTGGCACCTGTGACAACAGATGCTAAGAGTGGATACTCACAACAGCAGGAACAGGAACAGGCAGGATTTGTTCAGAAGGACAAGGAGGTTACTTCAGAGCAGGTTAAGTCAGCGGTTGATAACATTAATAACCAGTTAAGACGTACAAGCTGTAGCTTTAAGTATCATGAAGAGACCAATCGTATCTCTATCACAGTTAGGGATAAGGATACTGATGAGGTAATCAGAGAAATACCGCCAGAGAAGGCGCTTGATATGATAGCTAAGGCATGGGAGCTTGCAGGTCTTGTGGTAGATGAGAAACGATAGAAGGGAGAGATAGACTATGGCAATAAGAATGACAGGTCTGATTTCCGGTATGGATACAGAGGGCATGGTTAAGGAATTAGTTCAGGCTAGCTCTACTAAGGTCAATAAGGTTAAAGCAGAACAGCAGAAGCTTGAGTGGAAGCAGGAGGCTTGGCAGGATCTTAATACTAAGATATATAACTTCTACAAGGGTGAGCTTTTCAACTTTAAGAGTGCAGGAACCTATCAGACCAAGAAAGCAACATCAAGCGATGATAATAAGGTAAAGGTTAGTGCTGGGGCTAATGCTCCTAGTGGTTCGCATACAGTATCTGTTAAGCAGCTTGCTTCATCAGCTTACCTTACAGGAGCTAGTATAAAGAGTGATAAAGCCTATGTTAGTTATTCGGATATAACTACAGCTACTAATTTTGCAGATATGACAGATGCAGATGGTAATAGTCTTAGTTTGGAAGGTAAGACAATATCCATTAGTAGCTCATATGAGAACGAGGATGGTCAGCAGGTTGCAGAAACTATAGAGTTTACTCTTGGCGGTTCTGAGGCTAATAGCGTAGCAAATCTTGATGAGCTTAATTCTAAGCTTGCAGCCGATGAGAACTTCAAGGGTCTTAAGGCTAGTATGGTGGATGGTAAGATTACATTTACTAATTCTACTGGCAAGGAGAATGAAGACTTTGAGATGGATGGTAAAACCTTTGACATCTCAGCAGATGCCCTTGGTATGAGTGGGGAATTAGGATTTAAGACAGATAAGAATGCGGACAAGCATCCGACTCTAGAAAGCACATTAGATGCTAATTTCAAGAAGGAGTTTACAGGATCTGATATAACTAAGAGTACTAAGCTTACAGATATAGGAATTAAGGTTGGCACAACATTTAGTATCAATGGCAAGGATTTTGTAGTAGATGATAAAACAACCATCGCTAGTTTTACTGAAGAATTATCTAAGATGGGCGTTGGCGCAAGCTTTGATGCTAACCATGGTAGATTCTATATTAATTCATCTAAGTCAGGAGAGGCTAATAACTTCGAGCTTACATCATCTGACAACGATGCTCTTGAGATACTTGGTCTTGGAAGCGGCGCAACTAAGGTTAATGCACAGGATGCAATAATTGAGTATAACGGTGTTGAGTATACTGGAGAGAGCAACACATTTGAGATTAATGGGCTTACTATTACAGCAGCATCTGTAACTGGAAAGTATGATAAGGCTACAGGTACATTTACAGATGACGCACCAATCAGCATTAGCGTAGCTCAGGATACTGATAAGATGTATGACAGTATTAAGAAATTCGTTAATAAATATAACGAACTCATTGAGGAGATGAATAAGCTCTATGATGAGAAGACTACAGATTATGAACCTCTTTCTGACGAGGAGAGAAGTCAGCTTTCAGAGACACAGATAGAAAAGTGGGAGGAGAAAGCTAAGCAGGGACTTCTTAGAAGAGATTCTACTATAGATAAGCTTCTCTCTAATATGAGAAACATCCTTAACAAGTCGGTTGAGGTTACTATGGCTGATGGATCAAAGCAGAACTTCACTCTTGCATCTCTTGGTATAGTTACAGGTAATTATACTGAGGATGGAAAGCTTCATATTCTTGGAGATGAGGATGACACTACATATTCATCAGAGACTAATAAATTAAAGGCAGCTTTAGAGGCTAATCCTGAGATATTCCAGCAGGTATTTGCAGGAACAGGAGATGCCAATGGAATTGGTGAACAGCTTTATGATTCCCTTGCTAATTCTATGAAGAGAACTAGCACAAGCCGTTCTCTTACCTTCTATGATGACATTACTATGGAAGAACAGATGAAGGATTACGAGGATGAGGTTGATAAGTGGGAAGATAAGCTTAAAGCCATGGAAGATAAGTATTATGACCAATTTGCAGCGATGGAGTCAGCTATGGCGGCTCTTCAGCAACAGCAGTCATACATAGCTGGTCTTATGGGCGGTATGTAAACTGTTTAAAACTAGATTTGGGAGGTACATTATATGGCCGCATATAATGCAACAAAGGCATATGGTAATAACAAGGTGCTTACAGCTACACCAGCGGAGCTTACTCTAATGCTTTATGATGGAGCAGTTAAGTTTGCTAATAGAGCAGTAGATGCCTTAGAGAAAAAAGATTACGAGAATACTAATATAAATATTCAAAGATGTCGTGCCATTATCGTAGAGCTTATGTCTACATTGAATTTTAAGTATGCAGTGGCTGAGGACTTCAAGAGGATGTATGATTATATATTTAACCTATTAGTTAAGGCAAATATGGAGAAGGATATGGAATCTCTGCAGAAGGCTCTCGAGGAGATTCGTGGTATGAGAGATGTGTGGAAGGAAGTAATGGCTAAGGCTAAGGGACCACAGCTTGTACTAGATACTAATTAGTGAGGTGTTCTCATGAATCAGACAGGAACATATGTAAATATAATGAAGGAATCTCTTGTGAGAAAAAAGAATTACTTGCAAGAGATTCTGGAATTAACTAATAAGCAGGGTGAACTTGCCGTAGCTCAGGAACTGGATGAAAATTCCTTTGGCGAAATCGTAGAGAAAAAGGATATACTTATATCTAATGTGAACGAGATAGATAAGGGATTTACTGCTGTATATGAAAGAGTTCGTAAAGAAATTATTCAAGACAAGGAACTGTACAAGGATGAGCTTAAAGCTATACAGGATTCTATAAGACAGTGTGTGGATATTGGTATGGCTATAGAAAGTGCAGAGCTTAGAAATAAAGCGGCATTAGAGACAGCATTTGCTAAAAGCTATAGAGGCGTTAAGCAATTAAAGCAGTCTAAGCAGGTGGCTAATAAGTACTATAAATCCATGTCAAATGGTATGATTAACGACTCTATATTATATGATAGAAAAAAATAGCAAAAAAAGTAAAAAAAAATTAAAAAAAGGGGTTAAGTATATAAAAAACACTCCGATATATATAATGTAAGGAACAAAACATAATAAAAACCTTACAAACTAACTAAGGTAGTTACCTTTTAAGGGAATTACATACAACATTTTAACGGTGGCAAGGACCACTAGTACATGTCGCAAGGAAGCGACATTATATTCAAGGAGGAATTATTATGGTAGTACAGCACAACATGCAGGCAATCAACACTAACAGAATGTTAGGACAGAACGTTAAGGCAGTAGCAAAGTCAACAGAGAAGTTATCATCAGGTTACAGAGTAAACAGAGCAGCTGATGATGCAGCAGGTCTTTCAATTTCTGAGAAGATGAGAAATCAGATCAGAGGAATCAACCAGGCAGTTGCTAACTCAGAGGATGGTGTATCACTTATCCAGACTGCAGAAGGTAACATGAATGAGATTCACTCAATCCTTCAGAGAATGGGCGAGCTTGCTAACAAGGCAGCTAACGACGTTAACTCAGCAGATGAGCGTACTTCAATCGCAGATGAGATGACTCAGTTAGTAGAAGAGATCGATTCTATCTCTAACAAGGCAGAGTTCAACGGAACTAAGCTTCTCACTGGTGATTACACTGGTAAGTATCTCCAGGTTGGTGCTAATTCAGGCCAGAACATGAAGATTTCTATCGCTAAGATGGATGCTTCAACTCTTAAAGTTAATAGTCTCAGCGTAAGCTCACATGCAAATGCTTCAGCAGCAATGTCAAGCATTACTCAGGCTATCAAGGACGTTTCAGCAGCTAGATCACTTCTTGGTGCTGTTCAGAACAGACTTGGTTACACTATTAACAACCTTGAGAACTACTCAGAGAACTTAACTTCATCAGAATCAACTATCCGTGATACTGATATGGCGGCTGAGATGACTACTTACACTAAGAATAACATTCTTCAGCAGGCTGCACAGTCTATGCTTGCACAGGCAAATCAGTCTACACAGGGTGTACTTTCATTAATTCAGTAATTAAGTTTATTGACAAAATATGGCTGGCTCGCTTGCGGGTCAGCCTATTTTGTTTAACAATGAGCCAAGTGAATTTATAATGTTTTAATAATGTATTTGGCGTGCATATTTCATTGTGTCTTACAGGGAGGTATTTATGGAACAGACAAAAAGCAAATTGACAGCTATAGCAGATGTATTATACAAGGGTGACACTCTTAGGGGTATGGCTATGATGTCAGAGGTAATACCAAATTTAGCTACAGTGGGTGGCATGATTAATGATGAAGAACTAAGAGATAGATATGTTAATGAAGGATTGGCTCAGGCATTAGCAGCTATGGAATCAGGGGATGGTACGTTGCTTGCAGATATCATCTCTTACGAAATAATTGAAGTGATTGATGTGATTTAAATATATTGACGAGAGGATAGAATTATGATTTATTCCAACAACCTAGGTTGCTTGCAGAAAAAACATCAGAATATATTCTCTGTAATTAAGGCAGAGGACTTTTCCTGGGATATGGGAAAGGCCTCTGTTTTGGATACGAGAAATGGTGGAAAAACAGTTGTATACAATAATACATATCTTAACTCAAGATATAATCCACAGGTTGAAGCTGAAAAATATATGGAAGAAGTTAAGGATATGAGAGAGAAGGCTATTCTTACTCTATTTGGTCTTGCTAATGGTGATTTTCTTAGAACAGCACTGGAATATACAAATAAAGAGGTTTATATAGTGGTATATGAGCCATCTGTAGATATCTTTATGACAGCTATTAATAACGTAGATATGACAGATATACTTTCTGAAGATAGAGTATGCTTGGTGGTTGAGGGTATTAATGAACAGCTTTACGAAGTAGTAATGGGTAGAGTCGTTCAAAAGTATAACAAGTCTACTAATAAACATTTGATTTTACCAAAGTATGCGGAGCTTTTTGGTGAAGCCTATGAAGGCTTTGCAAGAAAGACTGAGGAGGTGTATGAAAGATTAAATATATCTACCAACACAGTTGTGGATTTCGGGAAAAAGGTTTGTAAGAATGATTTTATGAATCTACAATATCTTCCAGGCTGTAGAAGCGGGATGGATTTAGTAGGGGCATTTCCTGAAGAGGTGCCTGCTATTGTTGTGTCTGCAGGACCATCTCTTGCCAAAAACAAGCATTTGCTGACAGAAGTAAAGGGTAAAGCGCTGATTGTTGTTGTAGACACAGCTATACCTCATGTTATGGAGTTAGGAATAAAACCAGATATGATTATTACGGTGGATCCAGGGAAACCTATTAATCATTTTAAGGATAAGGGGCTTTCGGATGTGCCATTTATTATAGATATGGATAGTAACTATGAAGTGTTAGAGTATGTAAAGCCAGAAAATATGATAGTAGGTTCTGCTGAATCTGGTTTTTGGATTGATATGTTTAATAAGGCAGGAAGTAGCATTGTTGGAATAGAGATTGGAGGCTCTGTGGCAACAGCAGCTATTGCTAATCTTATTCACTGGGGGCTTAAAAGGATTATTCTTATAGGTCAGGACTTGACATTTACCGGTGGTGTAACTCATATAGGTTTAGAAAAACAAGAATTTGATTTTTCTACTGGTAACTATGCTTATGTTCCAGGAATTGAAGGAGAACAGCTAATTACTAGAAAGGATTATCTGACATATATAAGATGGATTGAAAATATGGCATACAGATTTTCTGGCATAGAGTTTATAGATGCCACAGAGGGTGGAGCACTTATAGCTAATACTAAGGTTATGACCTTTAGAGAGGCCATAGATGCTTATTGCACCAAGGAAATAGATGTGGCTGCAATGATTGAAAAGGCACCAAGGCTATTTGTAGGTGAGGAAAAGTCTATTATTACTAAATCCTTACAGGAGATGAGATTAAACATAAGAAATATGAAAAAGCAAATGTCTCAAGCGTCTTTGGAAGCTCATAGGGGAAGCGTACTTTTGTCTAGAGGAGACTATAACGTTAAGGAATTAAAAAGAATTAATGCCTACATGCAGAAGATGGATGACATTATTTTGGCTTCCAACGAAAGAAGTATTTTTGAGAGAATAATGCCTGAAGCAGAGATAGAATTTGAGTCTGATATGTACGAAACAGAAACAGATGACATAAAGGAAAGTATCCGTATGTATAATAAGCTGGAAAAGTATTATGGAGCAATCTCAAAGTCATGTCCTAAAATTATAGAATTAATAGATCAAGCCTTGGAACAGCTGGAAGATTAATGTTAAAAAATAGCTTATTTTATAATGTTTTTTGTTGTTAAAAGGGTGGTATTAATATTATAATATAATGTGTAGCGATATGTATTGAGAGGAACTCGGAAAGGATAAAAATATGCTTAATAATAAGACTATATTAATTACAGGTGGAACAGGATCTTTTGGACACCATTTTGTGGATTATGTATTAGAACATTACAAACCAAAAAAAATTATTATATATTCACGTGATGAGTATAAGCAGTTTTTGATGGATAATGAGTACAAAGACTATAAGGAAGTCTTAAGATTTTTTATAGGTGATGTAAGAGATGAGGCTCGTCTTAAGATGGCTATGAATGGTGTAGATTATGTTATTCACGCTGCGGCACTAAAACAGGTTCCTGCCTGTGAATATAATCCTAACGAGGCTATTAAAACCAATGTAAATGGTGCTATGAATGTAATTACGGCATCCCTTGATGCAGGTGTTAAGAAGGTTATTGCACTATCAACAGATAAGGCGGTTAATCCTGTAAATTTATATGGTGGTACAAAGCTGGTTTCAGATAAGCTTTTCACTGCTGCTAATTCATATGGCGGGGCTGATGGTACCAGATTTGCAGTGGTAAGATACGGAAATGTAGCTGGAAGTCGTGGTTCAGTAATTCCTTTCTTCAAGAACTTGATTGAGAAGGGAGCAACAGAGCTTCCTATTACAGATTATAGAATGACAAGATTTTGGATTAGTCTAGAAGAAGGTGTAAAGCTGGTAATTAAGGCCTTAGAAGAGTCCCGTGGTGGAGAAACATTTATCTCAAAGATACCTTCTTTTAGGATAACCGATTTGGCACAGGCTATGCTTCCTGGCTGTAATATGCCAGAGGTGGGCATAAGAGAGGGAGAGAAGCTTCATGAGATAATGGTTACAAGAGAAGATTCTCTTCATACATATGAGTATGACAAGCATTATATTATTTATCCACACTATAACTGGTGGGGAGAAAGTGATTTGATTCCTGGTGGGAAGCTGGTTACTCCAGAATTTGAATATAGCTCTGGCAATAATACAGAGTGGTTAAGCGTAGAACAGTTAAAGATAGAGCTTGAAAAGCTTGGGTACTAAATGAAATACTATTGATAGGATTAGGAAAAGGGGCTAAACATAATTTAGCCCCAAATTAGTATTGATAGGTGATGTAATGAAATTATATGAGAAAATAAATAACAACGGAATATATATTATAGCAGAGATGTCAGCCAATCATGGTGGAGATATAGACAATGCATATAGGATAATAGAAGAGGCGGCAAAGGCTGGGGCAGATTGTGTCAAAATTCAAACCTATACAGCAGATACACTAACCATAAACTGTGACAAGCCACATTTTAAAATCAAGGGTGGCTTGTGGGATGGCTTTACATTCTACGACTTATATAAGGAGGCCTATACACCTTGGGAGTGGCAAGGAGACTTAAAGAAAAAATGTGAGGAAGTAGGTGTGGATTTTCTGTCCACACCATTCGATAATACAGCAGTAGATTTTTTGGAGTCTATTGATGTTGAGGCATACAAGATAGCTTCTTTTGAACTAGTAGATATTCCTCTTATAGAATATGCAGCTTCAAAGGGAAAACCTATGATTATGTCATGTGGAATGGCTAGCGTAGAGGAAATAAAAGAAGCAGTAGATGCTTGTAGAAGACAAAATAATGACCAAATAGTACTTCTTAAGTGTTGTAGTCAATATCCTGCAAAATATGAGGATATGAACTTGTCTGTAATTCCTGATATGAAGGAGAGATTTGGTGTTACGGTTGGCCTTTCGGATCATTCCTTCGGAAGTTTAGCTCCTATTGTAGCGGTTACTTTAGGTGCTAAGGTGGTGGAAAAGCATGTAATGTTAGATGATGACAAGGTAGAAAGTGCTGATTCTGGATTTTCCATGAAGATGTCTGAATTTAAGCAGATGGTTGAGGATATAAACAATACTGTATTGGTGCAGGGGAAACCATCATATGAACTTACAGAGAATGAGAAAAACAACTTAGCAAGTAGACGTTCTTTGTTTGCTGTGAAAGATATAAAGAAGGGAGAACTATTCACCAAGGAAAATGTTAGAAGTATACGCCCGGGAATTGGTTTAAAGCCGAAGTATTATAGTAATCTAATGGGTAAGTGTGCAAAACGAGAATATGAATTTGGAGATCCAATATCAGAGGATGAATTATAATGACACAAGGTATGAATTCAAACATAAAAGTGAGTATTACAATGCTTGCATATAATCACGAGAAATACATAGAACAAGCTATTGAGAGTGTATTAATGCAAGAGGTAGATTTTGAGTATGAGTTGTTAATTGGAGAAGACTGTTCCACAGATGGTACATTAGAAAAAATCAAACCATATTTGGTTAACCAACAAATCAAATTATTTGCAAGAGAAAAGAATATGTCCAAATCAGAAATTGGAAATGAAATGGATTTGAGATTGAGAGCTAAAGGGAAGTATATTACTCTGCTGGAGGGTGATGATTATTGGACAGATCCTCACAGATTGCAAAAACAGGTGGATTTTTTAGATAGTAATCCAGAATATATTGCATGTGCCCATGGATTTGTAGTTGTTGATGAAGAAGGTAAGCAATACTATGATAGAGATTTTGAGTGTCAGTTTTTTCAGAGTAATCCATACAATAAAAATGTATTTGAGAATGGACAAATGTTATCTCATATCAATTCAATAATGTATAGAAATTTTTATAATGAAGTTGATAAGAAAATGTTGAGACTTTTTACCGATTATAGGAGCATGGGAGGAGATTATCTTCTTACTGCGTTTTTGGTTTTAAATGGGAAAATGTATTGCCTACCAGATAAAATGAGCTGCTATAGAAAAGTTGTATCAAATAAATCAGACAGTTTTAGCTCAATTATGGAGAGAAAAAATACGCGAGATTTGACCTATAAGGCTATAATAGGTTCTGAAAAATATATTAATCAATATTATAACATTAGCTTTGAAGCTAGAAAAAAAAGTGCTTTTGCGTCAGCTGTTTTTATGTGGAATAGAAATAGAACAAAACATAACTTTTCGGTGGTTTGCAATATTATAAAGATGAGTAAAAAACCTGTCAAATATACAGCTTGGTTTGTTTATTTGCTGTTGGCGAGATTTGTATTAAATATACTTAATAGAAAGGATTATAGAGTAAAGTTTTAACTTGATGTAGAAAAAGGTGAACATACAGCTTAGATGTTCACCTTTTTGTTAAAGTTAAGTAATAAATGGTATTTTATCATACTTAAATTTATGACGTATAGCGTACCAATTTTCTTTTAAAATACCAGTAACTGTTACATCATAGAATTGGCCATTCTTATATATATGATTTTTAAGTTCGCCCTCGATTTCGCTTCCACACATAGTATGGATTCTAAGTACAGCCTTGTTAAATGAGAATATTTCTCCTGTAAGTTTATTTAAATTTAAAACGTCAAACACATAATCATAAAGATTCCATTCTAAAGCCATAGCAAGCTTTAACGAACGTTTTTCTTTGATTGCCATATAGTAGCCCCAGGAGCATCTTTGGTTTATATTATCTATGTCTGTTATATTTAGAATTCCTGACGGCACATCATCCACCTCAATCATAAAGGAGATTATGTCTGTTCTGCCTTTTAATGAAGAAAACCATTCTTTTTGTTGATCAATAGTAAGTTTCGGATCAGTATACATATATTTTGTGATTTCGGGCATCATACGCCAATTCATAATCATTTCTAATTCGTTTTCTTGGATTGGTCTTAATTTGGTCATTTTCTCTCCTTTATAATATAGCTAATCCATCAACGTTAATAATCTGTCCAGTAATGTATCCACTCATGTCAGTTGCAAGAAAAAGAGCGGTATTAGCTACATCTATTGGTTGTCCAATTCTTCCTAACTGTATCTGTGAGATGCGCTTAGCAAGCTTATCTTCAGGAACATTTGATATTAAATCTGTATTAATTATGCCTGGAGCAATTGCGTTGACTCTGATTCCATATGATGAAAGTTCTTTGGCAGCAGATTTTGTAAAAGAAATAACAGCTCCTTTGGTTGCGGAATATACACTTTGCCCAGCATTTCCATGAACTCCGATAATTGAAGCAATATTGATAATAGAGCCTGATTTTTGTTTTTTCATGAATCTAGAAGCCATCTGTGTGAATTGTATTACCGAGAATACGTTCGTTTGAAACATATTAAAAATTTGTTCATCAGAAATCATACCAATCAAAGAATCGCTCATTATACCAGCGTTGTTGATTAGTATGTCAATGTGTCCTTGCTCTTTGTATATAGATGTAAAAATATTTTTGGTCTGAGAGGTGTCACAAATATCAGCGTTTATAGGGTGAAAATTATGGTACAACTCAGACAGTTCGTTTAAGTTATCTTGATTGCGCCCTATGCCATAAACTACAGCATTAGACTGGCAAAATAGCTGAGAAATAGCTTTTCCAATTCCTTTGGTAGCGCCTGTAATTATTGCTACTTTGTTACTAAGCATATAATACCTCCTTTCTTTTTATTATTATAACAAAATTAATATATGAAAGCTAGTTAAAGCAAATTAATAGATATAGAAAGTATTTTTTAATACGAATAATACAAAGAATATGATATACTAAAGATAGACTTTTTGTGAATATTGTAGTGAAAAATGTCGATATATAATATAAATGTTTATAGGAGGATATATGATATGACTAATTTAGAAAAATATAAGATGGCTTTTGTGAAGGGACTTGAGTTGGAAATTGACTTTGTGAAGTCAGGGTTGGCATATTCTGAAATTGAAAACTGGGATTCTGTTGCACATATGAATTTAGTTGCGGAGATAGAAGAGACTTTTGATATAATGCTAGACACAGAGGATATTATTGATTTTAGTTCATATGATAAAGGCATAGAAATACTATCAAAATATGATATTGTCATAGAATAGGATTTTTATAAAATATGAACCTGAAGAAGAGATTCTGGAAAAGATGGATAATATCTAGAAGTTGGGAAAAGTAATTATGGAGTAACGATATGGAAGAAATTGGTGGATATATTGAATTAGAGCAAGCTACAGGACGAGAATATTACAGTGATTTAATTGCGGTTAATAGTGGTCGGAATGCTTTACTGTATATCTTGAAAGCTAAGAAGATAAAAAAACTTTATATTCCTTATTATTTGTGTGATTCAATATGGATAGTATGTGAGGATAATCATATAGAATATGAGTTTTATCATATTGATAGGGATTTTCTTCCATCTTTAAAAGAGTCATTGAGTGAAAATGAATATATATATATTGTAAACTATTTTGGAATGTTGTCAAAAGAGGTTCAAAGGAATTTAAAGGAACTATACAAAAATATAATTTGGGACAATTGCCAAGCTTTCTTTAATGAACCAGAGCCTCATATCGATACTGTGTATACTTGTAGAAAATATTTTGGTGTACCAGATGGTGGATATGTGTATACCGACTGTTTGTTGGATGAGGAATTAAAACAGGACGAATCACGAGATAGAATGCTACATTTGTTAGGTAGATATGAAGCCAAAGGTTCAAAATACTATAATGAATATAGGAGACACGAGGAACAGTTTATTGGACTACCTTTGAAAAGCATGTCTAGGATAACGCATAATATTTTGTCGTATGTGGATTATGAAATGGTTAAATCCAAAAGAGAAGAAAATTTTTCATATTTACATGAAAAACTGAGTGGAATTAATGGATTTGCACTAGAAAGAATGGTAGCACCCTTTGCGTATCCATTATATGTTCCCAATGGAGTAGAATTAAAAAGAAAACTTATAGAAAAAGATATATACATTCCTACACTTTGGCCAGAAGTGAAAAAATGTGGCAATGAAATAGAATGTGATTATGTGGATAATATTTTGCCGTTACCTTGTGATCAACGATATGGAATAGAAGATATGATTAAAATTTGCAAGTGTATTTTTGAAGAACAGTATGATTAGAATAATACACAGACTGGAGGCAATGCTATGAACTTTTACACTGATTTAGACAAGTATGGTAAAAATGTGGCTGTTATTACTGATAAAGGAGAGCAGCTTACTTATGATGCATTTCTCTTTGATTGTGATAATTTAGTGAGCAGTCTTACATCTAGAAGACTGCTTTTTCTTGTGTGCAACAATAGCCTTGATTCTTTGGTGGCTTATGTTGGAGCATTAAGAAAGAGTATAGTTCCGGTTATGATTAACTCAAGTATTGACGGGGACTTGTACAGGCACTTATATGAGCAATATAAGCCAGCTTATGTATATGCGCCAAAGGGATGGTCCCCTATCGCTACGGATTTAGCTAGTAATTCCTTTAATAAGCTTAACTCCTACAGAGATTTTGATATGTATGAAACCTGCTGTGATGCTGAGTATGAACTACATTCAGATTTGGCATTACTTCTTACAACCTCTGGTAGCACAGGAAGTCCAAAGCTGGTGCGACAGTCTTATGATAATATTAATGCAAATGCATCATCTATAGCTAATTATCTTGGTATTGTACCTGGTGACAGAGCTATCACCACCATGCCTATGAGCTATACCTACTGTCTGTCAATAATTAACAGTCATCTGCTTATGGGTGCAAGTCTTGTAATGAATGATTATTCCATTATTCAAAGAGAGTTTTGGACTTTATTTAAGGAAAGTAAGCCAACAACCTTTGGTGGCGTACCATATATTTATGATCAGCTTAAGAAGCTTCGTTTTGGGAGGATGAATTTACCAAGCCTTAGATATATTACTCAAGCTGGAGGAAAGCTTTCCAAGGAGATGGCAGAGGAATTTAATGAGATATGTGAGAGCAAGGGAATTCAGCTTATTATAATGTATGGTCAAACAGAAGCTACAGCTCGTATGGCCTATCTTCCATGGGAGTATGCAAAGGAAAAAGCGGGAAGCATGGGTATTGCAATTCCTGGAGGAGAATTTTCGCTGATAGATGTTGACGAAAATGTAATACATGAACCAGATGTGGTGGGAGAACTAGTATACAGGGGACCAAATGTTACTCTAGGATATGCTGAGAGCTATAAGGATTTAGCGTTAGGAGACGAAAGACATGGGGTTCTTGTGACAGGAGATATGGCAAAACGTGACAAGGATGGATTTTACTATATAGTAGGTCGCAAAAAGAGATTCCTAAAGATGTACGGAAATAGAGTAAACCTAGATGAGGTAGAGGGCCTTCTTAAGAAAGAAGGTTATGAGTGTGTCTGTGCTGGTGTGGATGATCATTTGAAGATATACACCACAGTAGTAGATGAGGATATTCATAAAAACATATTAGGTTTTTTGAGTAAAACCCTAGGCTTTGTTCAAAAGAGCTTTCAGGTGATTGTAATAGATGAGATTCCTAGAAATGAATCAGGAAAGGTATTATATTCTGCATTGAATTGAGGATAAATGGATGGAAAGAAGAGAAGAGCTTTTTGGCCATAAGGCTTTTGACTTGGATAAAAAAGAAAAAAGAGAATATTATGGAGATATTTTGCAGCAGCTTTGTGTGAGGCATTATGAGGGTTGTGCAGAGTATAAAAATCTCATGGATTTTATGAGTTTTGACATATCAAAAAAACATGAGATAGAGGACTATCCATTTATTCCAGTTAGAATGTTTAAGGAGATGGAGCTTTGCTCCGTACCAAGAAATCAGGTTGTTAAAACTATGACATCTTCTGGTACAACAGGGCAGCAGGTGTCTAAAATATTTTTGGATAAGACCACTTCTGTTAATCAGTCAAAGGTACTGATGAAAATCACAACAGATATGCTTGGTGGACAGAGATTTCCTATGTTGGTTATAGATTCCAAGAATGTGATTAAAGATAGAAAAATGTTCTCTGCTAGAGGCGCGGGAATTTTAGGCTTTTCTATGCTAGGAAGAGACACTACATACGCATTAGATGAAAATATGCGTCTTGACGTAGAAGGTGTGAAGGCATTTTTGCAGCGTCACAAAGATGAGACAATACTTCTCTTTGGCTTTACATTTATTATATGGGAGCATTTTTATAAGGTGCTAAAAGCTTCAGAGGAGAAGCTAGATATGTCCAACGGAATTCTTCTTCATGGTGGAGGATTTAAGAAGCTTATAGAGGAAGCTGTAGACAATGACACCTACAAGGAAAGGCTAAACCAAGTATGTGGAATTAATAGAGTCTGCAATTATTATGGTATGGTGGAGCAGACTGGCTCAATATATATGGAGTGTGAATGTGGCAGACTTCATACCTCTAATTATTCAGATATAATTATAAGGGATCCGAAAGATTTTTCTGTATGTCCTATAGGACGCCAGGGGCTGATTCAGCTTATTTCTGTTCTTCCAGATAGTTATCCAGGATACAGTATCTTATCTGAGGATATAGGAGAGCTTATTGGGGAAGATGACTGTCCTTGTGGAAGATATGGAAAGACCTTTAAGATAATAGGTCGAATCAAAAAAGCAGAGGTTAGGGGGTGCAGTGACACATATGAAAAACGTTAGTATTCAGTGGTTGTTGGGCGATGAAAATGTATCGGTTTGCCCTATGATGCCCTATAGCCAGCTTGTTATAGATTTTTTGGACCAGTTATCTACAGTGCTCAGGAAAAGTGTAAATCCAGGAGAATATCCAGATATAATTTCCATTGCTTTTTGGTGTAGAAAGGGGAATATACTTAAACTTAAGGAACAGGCGCAAGATATAGAATCAAGTCTTGGTAAAGGATTGGTATTTCACATAACTCCTTCAAATGTACCTGTAAATTTTGCGTTCTCATTTTTCTTTGGACTTTTGTCTGGCAACTCGAATATTGTAAGAGTTCCATCAAAGGATTATCCTCAGACAGACATAATATGTAGTGCAATTAAGCAGGTTTTATGTGACAAGAAGTATGATTCTATCAAGCGTGGAAACGCTTTTGTTAAGTACGGACATGAGGAAGAAATCACAGATGAATTTTCTTCTATGGCTGATGCAAGAATTATCTGGGGTGGAGATGAAAGTATAAAATCTATTAGAAAATCTCCGTTAAAGCCTAAAGCTACGGAAATTGTATTTGCTGACAGATATTCATTTGGGGTAATAAGTTTAGCCGCAGTAAAAAATGCATCGGATAGTGAACTAAAGGCCTTGGCACATAGCTTCTATAATGACACTTATTTGATGGATCAAAACGCCTGCTCTACACCACATCTAATAGTGTGGAAGAAGGATGTGATGGGTGAAGATGAGCTAATGATAAAGAAAACATTTTGGGATGCGGTGGCAAAAGAAGCAAAAAACTATGATTTAGAGCCTATAAAGGCGATTGATAAGTATACAAATCTGTGCGCCGTGGGTATGGAGGGAGAACTAGAGGTAACCACAGTTAATAGGTGGGAAAATCTATTGTATGTGGTAAATCTTAACAAGCTTCCACAGGATATATGTACCTTAAGAGGGCGTTTCGGAATGTTTTTCGATGTGACCATAGATGATGTTAATGCGTTGGCACCATATATCGACGAAAAGGTTCAATCCCTTTTATATTATGGGATAGATAGGGATGAGCTTAAAAGATTTGTAATAAGTAATGGACTTCTTGGGGTAGACAGAATTGTTCCGTTTGGAAAAGCGCTAGATATAGGAGTTTTCTGGGACGGCTACGATATAATAGGACAGCTCAGTAGAAGAATAAGCTTTTAATAGGGGGGCTTGTATATGGAAACATATAGAGAATGCTACAATAGGGTGTTATATTATTCTTTGGAATATGTGAGAAAAAATCCACAGGTGTCCTGGCAGGTATTAAATCAAAGCTATCAGGAGTATATGGAGTTAGATAAGGATTTTTTACGGGAAAATGCCAATCGATTGTATCAGGATTTTCAAGGAATTCTAGGCTTGATAGGAATGTATGAAAATGATGAGGATTTTATTAATGTATTCTTTTATGTGGCTTCCTTTGTGTTAAATGCAACAAGAGATAAAAGAGCTTATAATATGATGGTGGAGTATGTATTTGGGGATAGGATTTTGACCAAGGAGCAGAAATTCTTTTTGTATTATAGATTTGTGCAATATACATTTCTTAATCCACAATTAGAAGATAAAGCGACTTTTGACATGAAGGAAAAAATATATGATCAAATTTTTGATTCCTATTATGAGGAGCTAAAGGGTGAATGTTATGCCATACCGAAGGAGGAGCGAAATAAAGAATTTGTTTTGGTTCTCATATCACAGATAATAGATTTAACACATGGTCCGACAAAAACCCTATTAGATAGGTGCTATATATTAGAACAAAAGCTAAATAAAAAGATATATATAATAAATACTGCAGAATTTGCTACGCCTTATGGTGCTGTGCCAATGTTTAATGCAGTTGCAGGAAGCTATGTTGACGAATATTCTAATGTGGATGGAATTACATTTATGGATAGAAATTTTGCTATGTTCCAGTGCCCTAGGGAGATGCCACAGGTTAATATAATTAGAGATATTTTAAATGTAATAAAGACCGAAAAACCATATTTTATATTGACTATAGGCGGAAATAGTATAGTTAGTGATTTGTGTAGCAAAATTGTTTCTACATTATCTCTGGCAACGGTTTTTTCTGGAAGGACTGTGACAAAGGGTACATTTCAGGTAATAGGTAGGGAGAAAAATCAGAGTGATATAGACTGGTTAAAGAAAAATCACCTACCTGATGATCACATTTTGGAAAGTCTGTTTACCTTTACTTTTAATGAGCAAAAAAATACATATACCAGAGGCGAGCTAGGGCTTCCAGAAGAGGGCTTTATTGCTGTAATGGTGGGAGGAAGACTAGATGAGGAAGTTGACCAGCAATGTGAAAATATGCTGATAAGGCTAGCGGAGCAAGGAGTTTACATAGCTATTTTGGGTGTATTTAAAAGAGTAAAAGAGTTATGCGAAAAGAGCGTAGCTTTTAGTGAACGCGTAATTGATCTTGGGTTTAGGTCAGACGTTTTAGCCATAGATGAGTGCTGTGATTTGTATATCAATCCAAAGCGTGTAGGTGGTGGTACCTCTGTGGCTGAAGCATTATACAAGGGACTACCAGCGGTGACCTTCGATTTTGGTGATGTGGGGGTTACTGCGGGAGCAGATTTCCATGTTGAAGATTATGAAGACATGTATAATACTATAATAAAATATTCCAAAGACAAGGAATTTTATGAAGAAATGAGTAAAAAAGCTAGAGAAAGAGGATTGCGTCTTGTAGACAGTGAGGGAGAGTTCCTTAAGGTAATAGAGAAAATGGAGAAAAGTCCTAGATTTTAGAAAACTATGAAGAAGATATGTATTAGAGTTGATGGAAATGAAATAATAGCAACAGGTCATGTTATGAGATGTCTGTCCATTGCAGTGCAATTAAGAAAAATAGGTGCGGACGTGGTATTTGTGCTGGCGGATGCAAGACCGGCATCCATGATAGAGTGTGCTGAATTTGAATATCATGTATTAAATTCTGAATGGGACTATATGGATAGTGAGATAGATACATTTTGTCAATACATAGAAGATAGTGATATAAATACTGTGCTAGTAGATAGCTACTATGTTACGGAAGATTATCTAAAAAGATTGTCTCTGGTTGCAAATGTGTGTTACATAGATGATTTAGATAAGTTCATCTACCCTGTTCATACCATCGTGAATTACAGTTTGCAGTATGACAGGGGCTATGAAAATAGGTATTATAAGGCAGGATATAATACTAGATTTTTATTAGGTGGAAAGTATGTTCCTCTTCGAGAGGAGTTTTCCTATAAGCCATATATGGTAAGTAAGAAAGTTCAAAAGATATTGATTACAACAGGAGGAACAGATCAGTTAAATATGGCATACAAGCTGTTGGAAAAATTCCTTAAGGAGCCCACACTTAAGGCTTTGGAATACAATGTGATAGTGGGAAGATTTAATAAAAATAGGGATATGCTTGTGGATTTATCCAAGGAGTATACTAATATAATAATTCACGAAAATGTTACTAATATGTCCCACTGGATGAGACTATGCGATGTTGCAGTTTCCGCAGCGGGAACCACTACATTTGAGCTATCGGCTTGTGGAATACCATCCATATGCTTTGAGGTGGCGGATAATCAGGCGGGTGCAGATATGTGGGAAAAGGATGGATATATGCTTTACGCAGGCAATGCATATCTAAAACAAGAGGATTGTTTGAATAACTGCGTGGATAATTTGAATAGTCTTTGTGAGGATTATGAGCTTCGTCTTAAAATGTCTAGAAACATGCAAGGTGTAGTGGATGGATTAGGAGCATTAAGGTTAGCGGATTATTTGATAAAGTTAAGTGAGGAGAATTAAAATGTACATACCATATGGAAGACAAGCAGTAGATGAGGATGACATACAGGCAGTGGTAGATGTGTTAAGGTCAGATTACCTTACCACAGGGCCAAAGGTAAATGAATTCGAGAAAAGGGTGGCGGATTATGTTGGAGCAAAATATGCGGTTGCAGTAAATAGTGGAACGGCGGCTCTTCACATTGCGTGTCTAGCAGCAGGTATAGGTCAAGGAGATGAGGTGATAACCACACCTATTACATTTGCAGCATCATCAAACTGTGTGCTCTACTGTGGCGGTACACCTGTGTTTGCAGATATTGATGAAAACACATACAATATAGACCCTGAATCTATAGAGGAAAGAATTACTGATAGGACTAAAGCTATTATACCTGTACATTACACTGGTCAGCCCTGCGATATGGACAGGATAGAGCAGATTGCAAAGGAACATAAGCTCCTCGTTATAGAGGACGGGGCACACGCATTAGGAGCCAGCTACAAGGGCAGGATGATAGGAAGTATGTCAGATATGACATGCTTTAGCTTCCATCCAGTAAAGCCTATTACCACAGGTGAGGGTGGTATGGTAGTGACAAATGATGAAGCTCTATACAAGAGACTATTGCTTTTTAGAAGTCATGGCATAACAAGGGATGTGGAGCAAATGACTGAAAATCAGGGAGACTGGTACTATCAGCAGCTAGACCTTGGATATAATTATAGAATTACAGATATTTCTTGTGCGTTAGGCTTAAGTCAAATGGACAAGTTGGATAGATTTATAGCTAGGAGATGTGAGATTGCCGAAAACTATAATAAGGCATTTGGTGGAGTTGCTGGCCTAAAGCTACCTTTTCAGTTAGATGATACTAGAAGTGGTTGGCATTTATATATGATTTGGGTGGAACCATCCAGAAGAAGAGAAATATTTGACAGGTTAAGGCAGTATGGTATAGGTGTAAATGTGCATTACATACCAGTGTACAAGCATCCTTACTATCAGAGAAATGGCTATGATAGTTGCTACTTAAAACATAGTGAGGAGTTTTATGCGGGTGCCATAAGCTTACCTATACACCCATCTCTTACAGATGATGAGCAAAGATATGTAATAGAGAAGGTTATAGAGCTTGTGGGATAGTAGCGTAGAGATTGATAGGAAAGCTAGGTGATTAGTATGGGAAAAACTATTGCAATAATAACTGCTAGAGGCGGAAGTAAAAGAATACCAAAGAAGAATATTAAGGAGTTTTGTGGAAAACCCATAATAGCCTACTCTATACAGGCAGCCTTAAGTTCAGGTGTGTTTGACGAAATAATGGTGTCCACAGATAGTGAAGAGATTGCAGAAATTGCTAGAAGATATGGTGCAAAGGTACCATTTATGAGAAGCGAGAAAACCTCTGATGATTATGCTACAACAGCAGATGTATTAATGGAGGTTCTTGAAGAGTATAAAAAAAGAGGAGAAAGCTTTGAATATATGGCCTGCATTTATCCTACAGCTCCCTTTGTTACAGGAGAAAAGTTGGCTAAAGCTATGGGTGATTTAAAGTCCCAGAACGCTATTATGGCTATGCCAGTGGTAGCATTCTCTTATCCTCCACAGAGAGGTTATATAATAGAGGATGGGATTATGAATATGAAATGGAAGGAGAATTTCAGCAAGCGCTCACAAGATCTAGAGAAGATGTATCATGACAGTGGGCAATTTTATGTATTTAGTGTGGAGGAATACATAAAGAGAAATGGATTAATATTTGAAGATATTGTTCCTATAGTGGTGGATGAGCTGGAAGTTCAAGATATTGATAACGAAACAGATTGGAAACTAGCGGAGATAAAGTATAAACTGATACTTGAAAAAGAATAACCTAATTGTAGATGGAGGAGGATGTGGTATGTTGTTACGAAGTTTATTGTTTGTACCTGCGTATAACAAAAAATTTTTAGATAGTTCAATGAAGCAGAATGCAGACGCACTTATATTTGATTTAGAAGATTCTGTGCCATATGAGTATAAGGCGCAGGCTAGAGTTGTATTAAAAGATTTTTTAAATACAGAGGATTTTACTAATAAACAAATATTTATTCGTTTAAATCCTGTTGAAAGTGATTTGCTATTAGAAGATTTAAAGTATGTTGTGCATAAAAATGTAACAGGCTTTGTGTTATCTAAAATATACACAGCAGAAGATATAGAGTATTATGAAAACTTAATAAGTGAACTGGAAAAACAAAACAAAATGGACGAAAATAAATTTGTATTTTTACCTTTAATTGAAACGACATCAGCAGTTTTGGATGTATATAATATAGCTAGAGCCTCAACTAGAATAGTAGGACTAGCTTTTGGAGGAGAAGATTTTCTAAATGATTTACAAGGCTTGCATGGAGAACCACCAATTGCTTTTGATTATCCGAGGGCAAAGATTGCCTTGGCAGCAAGGGCAGCAGGTGTTTTGCCTATAGATACGCCATATCTAGATTTGCATGATGATGATGGATATATTAGTGAGGAAAAGGTATCCTTTGAAATGGGATTTGCAGGATGCTTGTTAATACACCCTAGTCAAATAGAACTTGCAAATAAGATATTCGTTCCTACCGAGGAGGAGATACAGCGTTCAAGAGAAATCTTTGAGGCAATAAAGGAAGCAGAAAAAAATGGTTCGGGAGTGGCAATGCTTAATGGAAAGATGATTGGACCACCTATGAGAAAGCGAGCACAAAAGGTTTTAGAGTTAGTGCGACTTATTGAGGAAAAAAATAGATAGTGAGGTAATAAAAGAGATGAAGGGTGCCTTGTTTATTCCTTGTGAGAAAAGAAAACTAGCTAAGGTGTCAAGTGTAAATGCAGATGTTATTATTTTTGATTTAGAGGATTCTGTACGGGAAGAAGATAAAGAAAAAGCATTAGGTATTCTAGTTGAGTTATTAAAAACATATGAGAATAAAAGCAACTTTATGGTGCGCGTGAATCAAAGTAAAGACTTTATGGAGATGGATGCTTTGTATCAAATAGGTATAAGAAGATTTATGCTACCAAAGTCAGAGAATAGTTCATATATCAATGAAATTGCATTAAGGTACAAAGATATAAGGCTTTGTCTGTTGATTGAAACGCCAATGGGTTTGCTGAACATAGAACAGATGTGTCAGGTTAAGGGAGTAGAAGAACTTGCCTTTGGTGCTGAAGATTTCTGTGCTCAAATGGGGATGATTAATAGAGCAGACCTTTTGTTGCCAATAAAAGAAAAGGTTGCTATAACCGCTAAAGCATACGCGAAAATGGCTTTTGATACAATAACTTTAGAGATACACGATGATAATATTATAAAGGAAAAAATAATCGAAAGCATGGAATTAGGCTTTGATGGGAAATTATTCATTCACCCTAAACAGTTAAATGTGCTTGAGAGTATCAATTCAAATGATGATTATGAAGAATTGAAGAAAATTGTAAAAATATATGATAACAGTTCTGATGGAGTATTAGTGTACAATGATAAAGTATACGAGAAACCCCATATAGAACATATGAGGAGAATCATAAATGATGCAAAACAATAAAATTGATTATATTCGCCAGAATGTATTTAATGGCGGAGGAAAAGAAAAAATTGAAAAACAGCATAATCAAGGGAAATTAACAGCAAGAGAAAGGCTCGAATTATTATTTGATAAGGATACTTTTCTTGAATATAACATATTGAAGTCAGATATTAATGTATCTGCCGATGCTATAAATGGTGATGGCGTAATAACTGGAATAGGTTGTGTAAATGGAAGACGAGTATGTGCATATATTCAAGATTTCACAGTAAGTGGAGGAACAGTGGGAGGAAGTAATGCTAAGAAAATTTCTAGCATTCAAAGAAAGGCACTAGAGTTAAGAATTCCTATTGTGGCACTACTTGATTCTGGAGGTGCGAAAATTCAAGACGGAGTACAGGCTCTGTCTGGATATGGAGAAATATTTAAAAACAATGTTATGTCATCAGGAATAATACCACAAATTGCAGTAGTTATGGGACCTTGTGCAGGGGGAGCATCATATTCACCAGCGCTTTGTGATTTTATATTCATGGTAGAAGATACATCACATATGTTTATTACAGGACCAGATGTTATAAAGGCAGTTACCGGAGAAAATGTTGATAAAGAAACTCTAGGTGGCGCCAAAATGCATATGGAAAAAAGTGGTGTGGCACATTTTAAATTTAAAGATGATAGAGAATGCATTGCTGGGGTTAAGAGATTATTGCAGTATTTACCAGATAATTGCCAACAAAAGGTAGCCGTAAGAAAATATCGATATAATAGTCAACTAGATATAGCGGCTCTTGTTCCTCAAAATAAGAGAAGTGTTTATAATATTAAGAAATTGATTGAAGCTATTTTTGATGAAAATTCCTTAATGGAGGTGCAAGAAGAATATGCTCCTAATATTTTGACATGCTTGGGAACTATGAAAGGAATAACCGTAGGAATTGTAGGAAATCAACCAACTCATTTGGCAGGAAGTTTGGACATTAATGGTTGTGATAAGGCAAGTAGGTTTATTAATTTGTGTTCACTGTTTAATATTCCGATAATTACATTTGTGGATGTGCCTGGTTACTTGCCAGGGAAGGATCAAGAAAAAAATGGTATAATACGTCATGGTGCAAAGATGTTATATGCCTATAGTAATTCAACTGTTCCCAAAATGACACTTATACTAAGAAAGGCTTATGGTGGTGCTTATCTGGGTATGTGTAGTAAGGAGATAGGTGCTGATTATGTAGTATCTTGGGAAGATGCAGAAATTGCGGTTATGGGTGCAGAGGGGGCTGTTAGAATTTTAAATAGGAACAATGGTATGGATGCAGAACGTTACAACCAGTATGTAAAAGAAAAAGCCCAAGAATATACAGATGAGTACTTAAGTCCGTATTATAGCGCGAAACTGGGATATGTCGACAATGTAATCAAGCCAACTGAAACCAGAAATACAATTTATTCATTTTTATGCATCAATATGGATAGGGAGATTGTTGAATCAAAAAATGGTAATTTTCCAGTATAAATAATTAGTTAAAGAGGTGATGAAAAGATGGTAAATACTATGGGTAATTATCTTGAGGATTTTAAAGTTGGAGAAACAATAAAGCATTCTTTGTCAAAAACCATATTTGAAAGTGACAACAATTTATTTAGTTTACTAACAATGAATCATCATCCCGTGCATCTTAATATAGATTATGCCAGTAAACAGCATCATGGTAAAATTTTGGTTGTGGGGACGTTGGTTTTTAGTGTAGTCGTAGGAATAACCGTCCAAGATATTAGTGGAAAGGCCATTGCAAATTTGGATTATGAAAAGGTAGAGCATTTAGCTCCAGTGTTTATAGGAGATACAATATATGCAGAGACAAAGGTACTGTCTGTTACCGAGTCAAAAAGTAAACCAGATAGAGGAGTGGTTTATGTGGAGACTATAGCAACAAACCAAGAAGGCAAGGCAGTATTGAGCTTTAGAAGACACGTTTTGATAAAGAAAAGAGATGTGTAAAAGGGGATAATAATATGGATAAAATAATAGTGATTGGCGGAAAAGGCTCTGCGGTTGTAGTAGCGGAACAAATATATGATACACAAGTCAAAACTAATAATGTGGAATTTTTAGGCTTTGATTTTGATGATGAGTCTTTTGGAACAGAAATAAATGGTTTTCCTATTTTATGTAAAACCTATGAAGCGTATAAAATGTACGAAAAATACGACGATGTAAAATTCATATATCAGTTGTATCGTCCAGATATTATGAAAGAAAGGGTAGAATTGTTACATAGCTATGGAATTCCTAAAGAACGGTTTGCAACATTTATTCACCATTCGGCAATGATTGCAAGATCGGCAAAGATTGGTTTTGGAAGTGTTGTATTGGCAAATGTTGTCATAAACGCTAATGCATATGTTGGTGATTACACAACCATACAGTCAAACTCACTTATAGGACATGACACAAAGGTTGGAGATTATAATTTCTTTGCTGCGCATACTGTGGTAGGAAGTAATTCGAAAATTGGAGATGCAAACTTTTTTGGTTTGAATACATCTGTAAATAATTATATCAGCATAGGTGATTACAATTTTGTTGGAATGGCATCTAATGTGATAAAGGGACTACAGAGTGGCGAGAAGGTATATGGTAATCCAGCGAAAAAATTTGATTCAAAAATAAAGGCATTATAAAAAATTAAACTCAACAAAGTAGCAAAATATAGATTAGATTTGTTTTTTGCTATTATTGTTGAGTTTTATTTTTGTTTATAATATAAGTTAAATTAATCCACTAGTTTTTAACATAGATTCAAGTCTAATGTCATATGTGTGATATTTTTTGATTTTCTCATAACCATTGTGCGCAATGGCAAGCCTTTCCTCCTCGTTATTAAGATAATAATTAATTTTTTCTAGCAAATCTGGAATGCTGTCATATAAAACTATATCCTCTCCTGGAATAAAATAATCTAATAGCTCAGGCTGATAGTTTGAAATTAAAAAACCGCCGCAGCCCATTATGTCAAAAATTCTAAGAGGAATGCCAGAACGAATTGCTCTATTTGTGGTGTTTATGTTAATCTTGCTACATTTAAAAATACGTGGCATCATAGTGCCTGAATCAGCAGGACCTCTGTTATTTATATTAGGTAGCATAGAAGTATCGCTTTGTGTCCATATGTGTGTTTTGAAATTGTCGCTTACTGCCTTGAGAGTGTTAATTCTTTCTTGTTCCGTGCATTTATAACCCAAGTATGTGTCTGCAATTATTCCTTTGATATCATCTACATAATCATCTGCAACGGAGGAAAGACCTGCTATTTTTTGGAATTCCCTAGCCCACTCTTCTGTAATAGCATCTTCTATAAAATAATATCCATATACATTTTGTTGTGCAGCAATCAGTCCGTCCACATATCCTTTCATCATATCTGGAAGCTTATTTTGGATTTTGTTGTATTGGCAGACTTCTGAATATAAGGAACCAATAAAAGAAACATCGCAACCATATAAATCCTTGTCACCTTTTGATACTGAGATCTTATCCCAAAGCTCTACATCAGTTGCCAAAGGGAGATGATGAATATTTTTTGCATTTACAGGGGTGAATTTTTCTGTTTGGAGTTTATCAAACAAAAAGACTCTATTATGCTCATATTCAAGTGTTTTTGAGTAAAGTGTTGAACAAGGGCAATCTGCACTAAGTGAAATGTAAGGGATTTTAAATGGTTTGCAGGCTCTTGCCACGATAGGCATATAATTAAGTGACATAACACAGCTTGCATTTGACGTATTTTGAATTAAATTTGCAAGTGCCATAAAGTATTCCTTGTCATAGTTCACATCATTATATTTTCTGTCAAATATAACTAGGTCATGGCATGCTTTTTTTATAGAATTAATAATTCCTGCTTCGCACATACTACCCCAGGTGCATAGGATAATTTTCATTGTAAAATACCACCTTATATGTAAAAAATGTATTAATTATATTTTCTGTCATCAGACATAATATGTCAATGAATTTTAGTGTAACAACGAAAGAGTATATGAGTATTAAGCGTAATAATTTGTTGAATATTGTTTGAAGTATGTGTAAAATGAATATGTGTGAGGGTTGTAGATTGTGGGGTGAACCAAATTATGAATAAAGAAATTCAAACTGAAGCGTATATAGTGGAGGAAGAGAATAGGCAGAAAAACTGGAATATGCAATACGCAGGTATTTTAAAACAAGCCCTATCCATGATGAATCAAAGTCTTATAACAAGGAAGAGTACGCATATCCAAGAGCTACAAGATTTTTTTGGTAATACAGAGATTGTGAAAGCTTTAAGCGAGGTTAATGAGTTTGCTTTTATGCTGGTGGCCATGGAGATATACGAGTTAGAGAAGGCAGCAAACATTTGTAATCACATATTTTATTGGGCAGATTCCTTAGAATCTTTGATAGATGTTATTAGAAAAGTTAAGTTTTTGCTATGGGAGATAGAATTTTTGGGTAGTGAGGAATCAGGAAAGAAATTGCTTGCTTATTTGGAAGATATAAATATTTCTATGCCCGCTTTTGAATACATGATGCACATCTCTTGTTATGATAAAAAGAGTATGGTTGCCTTCATTAATAAGCTACTAGCGAAAAAAGGGGATTGAGTCATATGGATAATAATAAAATTTGCTTTATAATGTGTACTAATAATGATATGTATGCAAAAGAAGCAGTCTATTTTTTAGAGACCCTAAAGATTCCAAGGGGTTTTACGGTTGATGTTCTCACAATAAAAGATGCTAAAAGTATGGCTTCAGGTTATAACGAGGGAATGAAAAGCTCTGATGCAAGATATAAAGTATATATGCATCAGGATGTATTCATAGTAGATAAATATTTTATACATAAGGTGTTGAAGATATTTAAGGATGAAACAGTGGGCATGATAGGTATGGTGGGGTCTCCAAAACTACCAGAAAACAAGGTGATGTGGAAAGGCCCTAGGATAGGGAAAATATATTGTAACAATGTTTATGTTACCCAAATGTGGGAATTAGGGGAAGTAAGTGGAGAATGTGATGATGTAGAGGCCGTTGATGGACTGCTTATGGTAACCCAGTATGATGTTCCATGGAGAGAAGATATTTTTGATGGGTGGGATTTTTACGATGTGTCTCAAAGTACTGAATTTTTGAGACGTGGATATAGGGTAGTTATTCCGAAAATGGATAAACCATGGTGTATACACGATGACGGATTTATGGACTTGAAGAATTACTATAATCAGCGACGAAAGTTCATAGAGGAATATGTGGAGAAGTAATTAGCAAGGAGAAATGTATGGAAAAGAATGATATAATATGTGTTTTGCAAAAAATAATGAGTGCAGGGGCAGATGTACTTAATGAACTGAACCTTGACACATATGAAGGTTATAATAACCCAAGTAGGATAGGGGCATTTGTAGCCTTGATAGAGAAGCTTCCCCAGATTGTACCAGAAAAAATTTACATAGCATATAAAGAGTTTTTTGAGAGCTTTAAACAGTTATCAGATGCATGTGCCAATGCCTCAGTTTTGAAGGAGAACATAAATGTTTATAAGGATTCTATGCGGCTTTTTATAGAATGCATAGGAGAAATTATAAACTCCCTTGATGATTTATATGGTACCTGTTGTTGTTGCGGATATGAAGGGGAATTTGCTGAAGATAAAAATCTAAAAAAAATATGTCCAAATTGCAAATCGACACCATTTGATAGAGGATTAATATTATTTCTTGAAGACGCCAGAATTAAAGAAGCAGAGGAGAACTTTAAAGTAATAAATACCGCACATAACGATTGTGTAGCTAATTGGATGAAATATTATTGTCCACAAGTGAAGTATGAGATTGCAGATATTAATGCTATCCATAAAGGGTTAGGAGATGTAATTGTGTCATCCGAGCCTATAGAGATACAGGGCTTATATACTCATCAAATAGGAGTTGGGGAAGATCTTTCGGTATACGTTTTATATAATAGTGATGAAGAGAACCTCGATTTTTCGTGGAAATGGGAGCTTGATAAAGAACTATGTGAACACGGACCTTTGGTTAGTGTTATTATGCCATGCTATAATCATGAACAATTTGTTGCGGATGCAATAGAGAGTGTAATTAATCAATCATACAAAAACATAGAGTTTCTAATCGCTGATGATGGTTCTTCAGACAAAACTCCTGAAATTATGAGGAGATATGAGAAGTTCTATACAAAAAGTATGTATTTCAAGGACAATGCAGGTGGCAGAATGAGAGAACTTAAGGATTGTGTCACAGGAAAGTATGTTGCGTTGATGCATTCTGATGATATTTGGCACAAGGATAAAATTGCGATGCAGGTGGATTATCTTGAGAAACATCCAGAATGTGGAACCTGCCTTACATGGTGTAGAAACGTGGATCAGTACGGAAATGATTTGCCAGATCAGTTATTTATTCAGCCTAACAGAGGGCGAGAAGAATGGATGAGATTTTTTTGGGAGAATGGGAATGCGCTTTGTAATCCGTCTGTGTTGACCAAAAAGGAACTGTACATTGATAAAACTTGGCAAGGCATTACTGGCAGACAGCTTCCTGATTTTTTTAAATGGGTAGATGTGGTGCAGCATAATCCTATACATATTATTACCAAAGAGTTGACTTATATGAGAAGGTATCAACTAGAAGGATTAGAGAATACAAGCATAGAATCAAACGCTAATTCTTTAAATGTTCATATTGAGATGGGAGTTAACTGGCCATTTTGCCTTAGAGACATGGATGATGAATTTTTTATAAATACATTTAGGGATAAATTTATTCATAAGAATGCAACAACAAGAGAGGAACTGCTTTGCGAGAAGTATTTTCTGTTGCTGAATCATATAAGTCCATTTGTTCAAAATGGAGCATTGTACTTCTTCAATGATTTTTATGATGAGATGAAAGAATGTTTAAAAGAAAAGTACAATTATGCTATAAAGGAATATAGAGCAGATGCAAGAACCAAAGGATTAATGGATTTTCTAAAGGGGATTGCCTATTAATAAGGAGTACGTATGGATAAAATATTAGTTACAAGGGCGTCGATGCCTAGCTATGAAGAGTATATTGATAAAATAAAGGTTTTGTGGGATAGTCATTGGCTTACTAATATGGGTCAATTCCACAAAGAATTAGAAGAAAAAATAAGAGATTTTTTGCAGGTGGATAATGTTTCTCTAATGGTAAATGGACATTTATCTCTAGAATTAGCGCTTCAAGCCCTAGACTTGCCTAAAGGAGGAGAAGTAATTACCACTCCATTTACTTTTATCTCTACTACTCATGCTATAGTCAGAAACGGCTTAAAGCCTATATTTTGTGATATAAAAATGGACGACTATACCATTGATGAAAACAAAATTGAAGAACTGATAACAGAAAACACAGTTGCAATATTACCAGTACACGTATATGGTAACATTTGCAATGTGGAGGCAATAGAAAAAATTGCTTATAAGTACAACTTAAAAGTAATATATGATGCAGCACATTCCTTTGGAGAAAAGTATAAAGGAAAAGGTGTTGCAGGGTTTGGTGATGCATCTATATTTAGCTTTCACGCTACAAAGGTGTTTAACACAATAGAAGGAGGAGCGGTAACCTTCAATGATCCAAATCTTTATGAGAAATTATATAATTTGAAAAATTTTGGAATACGAGGGGAAGAACTGGTTGTTGGAGTGGGCGCAAATGCCAAAATGAATGAATTTGCAGCTATTATGGGTTTGTGTAATTTGGAACACGTGAATGATAATTTTAAGGCAAGACAAATAAAAGCAGAGTATTACATTAATAAATTATCGGAATTAAAGAATATTGTTTTGCCGAATTTCACCGCTCCAGGAGACACAGAGTATAACTACGCATATTTTCCAATTCGATTTACTCAAGTTGAAAAGCGAGATCAGGTTTTTGATGCTTTGCGTAGTGAGAACATTTTCTCAAGAAAGTATTTTTATCCATTAACCTCGGATGCGGCTTGTTTTAAAAATAAATATAGAAATCTTCCTTTGGACAATGCTAGATTGGTAGCAGACAGTATTTTGGTTTTGCCATTGTATCCTGAAATAAATGACAGTGATATAGACAGAATAGTTGATGTTATCAAAAAAGTCCTGGATAATATTTAAACATAATTGAGTTTGGTAGGAGGTAAAAAGTTGAAGGTAGGAATAATGCAACCTTATTTTCTTCCATATATAGGTTATTGGCAATTACTTAATGCAGTAGATTCATATGTGATATATGATGATGTTAATTACATAAAAGGCGGTTGGATAAATAGAAATCGCATTTTGATAGACGGGGAAGTGAAATATTTTAACGTTCAGTTAAAAGAAGCGAGTCCCAATAAATTAATTAACGAAGTATGTGTGGATTGTAATGAAAAAATAATTAATAAGAAGCTAAGAACCATAGAAAATGCATATAATAAAGCTCCACAATTTGAACGAGTGTATCCGCTAATAAAAAATATAATGCAATGTAACGAGAGCAATTTGGCAGATTTTCTTACTAAATCAATAGTTGAAATATGTAAATATTTAAATATTGACACAAAGATAATAGTTTCATCTGAATTACCCAAGGACAATTCGGTTAAAGGACAAGCAAAAGTATTAGATATTTGTCAGCTGTTAGGAGCATCTGAATACTATAATGCTATAGGTGGTCAAGAGTTATATTCCTTTGAAGAATTTAAATCAAGGGGCATAGAATTGAAATTTT
>JAGALE010000314.1 GCA_017625335.1 Lachnospiraceae bacterium | reverse complement strand
TATCATTGGCTAAGCTATCTAAATTTGATTTACCAGCCTCTACTAAAACTATTTTTGTATTATCCTCTGCATTTTCTATGTATTCTGCACCTTCAATTATTGTATTGTACCCATCTAATGTAAAATAATACATTGCTTTATTCTTTGTACGTTCATCTATATTAATAGATGGATTTTTAATAACTTCCATAAATATATTACATATATCATTTATGTATTTACTCTCAGCATTAATGCCTTCACTTGTTAATGATTGTAACAGATAATCATAATTGTTCAATATTTCACCTAAATTTGCTATGTCAACTGTTTTTATTTCATTATTATCATATTTAGATGCTACTACCTTCATTTCCCCTTTTTCATTTATATAACGTACAAGTAACTTATTATATAAATATATTGGTCCAGTCTCATGCATGGTGTCATCTTCATTACTTTTAATTGTATTACCATTTGAATCTATATAAGTATTTTCAGTTATTACAACGCTTGTATCTACACTGGATACGCTTATATCATTACTATTTATGTATTTTCTACATGCTGTTTTTAGTTCCTCATATATTTCGTCTGTTGTCTCAGGTGTATCTACATTATCTAGTGTCACTATATTAATTTCTGTTGGCGTATCATATACTATATTATATTGCCTATATTTAAAGTACATAGCATAAACTATAAAAAATAACGTTAATACCAATATAGTCATTGGTATTAACGTATCAAGTTTTTTATTTTTATTACTCTTCATTGTTTCCTCCGATATCTTAAAATTCTTATTACTCTATAATATGTATGTCAACACCTAAATTAGATGAAGCCAGTTCTTTATTAAATAAATCACCTTCGTATCTATTATAGCCTGTTACATAAGACATTGGAAGTTTCATAATTGTATATTGAATAATTTCCTGAGCTGTCATATCCTTAATTGTTTTATTATAATTCTGTATTAGTGTATCCTCATCTATAAAATGGTCTGAAAATCTACCTAATGTACATGTATTTGTCCCTTCTGTAACTTCGGTATACACCTCTTTTGTGCTAACTGGTATATAGTATATTAACTTATATCCATTAGACACAAAAATTTGCTCTGTGTAATCATATTCTGCTGGTACATGCTCATAAGGGTCATAATCCTCATCTACTGCTACGTGAGGAAACCATACTTCTTCTGTCCTATATTCTTTTTCCTCTGTCACAATTGTACTTTCTACTGTCTCATCTCCTATAGTATTCATACAGTATACATGCACTTCTTCACTATCATCTAATCCACCTATTAACTCATTTGCCTGTCTAGCTATTTCAGTTGCTTCTACTATATCACTACTGGAAGCCCCCTCATAATAAACTACTCCAAACTTAACTAGATTAGTTGTCTGTTCTATAGTTACATATGCTTTACTGCCATCATGTACTTTGCCTACTATTATAACTATATGAGCACTCCATGCAAATGTATCTCCAGGTAGTAGACTATCTCCCATTTGCAGTTCTTTCATACCAGACTGTTTAGGAAAGTTTTTAGCTACTGAATTAAATTCATAGTTGCTTGTTATCTGATTATACAACCAAGAAGCATATCCACTACAATCTAATCCGTCTAATGTATGCACATTTATACCCTCTGTATAGTCCACTTTGGATAACATGTTTCTATATTTTTCACTAAGTAATTCAGAATCTTCAAATGTATTAGCCCTTAAAGCTATATATTCATCCAAACTGTGTATAGCTTCACCGTGAAATTCTGCTGTACTTTCTCCATGTATAGGACACCATGAACCTGATGGTTTTATACATGTATCAAAGCCTTCAGTTGCAATCTCGGATACGGTACCATCATCATTCTCTATAATTGTTGTTGGATTTTCTGGATACAATGCCTCCCACTGAACCCACATTGGATTTATACCATCTATAAATGATGCGCCGCTATGACCCCCACCCCAAACATATCTAACTTTGCCTGCTAGGCTCATAGCAGCTACCATCATATTTTCTCTACTGGTATAATTTAATCTATAAGGTACTACATAAGTATCTTTAATGTTTTCAACATTATCGTTTATTGCTAAGCTATCATCAAATGATAATAATAATGCTAAGTGTTTTAAATGTATATCGTCTGTAATACCTATACCAACCAGTATGTCTTTAAACTTGCTTTTGATTACTATATTTCCATCATGGTTTGTCTCTACAACATTTTCGTTACTATTCTTATCATATAACAATTTTTCATATGCCTGATAAAATTTATCTACTGTTTCAGTATTTACTCCAGTATATAATAAAACTGCTTCATAAAATACTATTTTTTGCTTTACATTTTCTTGTAACGAATTAAAATATATTTGTATGCCATTTCTGTTATAATTATATCGTTGACCCATTAAAACTGTAATATCATAGGCTACACTGTATACTGCATCTGGCATATAATACATTGAAGGTCTTTCAATTGTTGTGTCAGGACATTGTAT
>JAGALE010000313.1 GCA_017625335.1 Lachnospiraceae bacterium | reverse complement strand
GTATATACATTTGCAATGCCTATGATATTAGCAGCATCAATATATAGAGATATAGCATACTCAATTATAACCAGTGGAAGCTATTTAATTGTAGTAATTGCCATAGTTATTTTAGGAATACATACAGGTAAGTTCGGGTATATAGACTTAAATACATCTATATTACAAATAGTATCATCTATAACAATAGCTGTAACTAATATAATACTGACAAAAGTCAGAGATTTAAACTATTTAACACAAATCAAAGAGTTGGAAGACTCTAAAGAAAAGATAGAATATGCATATAATCATGATTTATATACTGGGTTATACAATAGAAACTATTTAATGAATAACATGAATAACTTATTTACTATTAGTAGATTGCCTATATCTATAGCAGTTATAAATGCAAACGGACTTAAGCTTATAAATGACTTCTATGGTAATAAAGTAGGAGACGCAGTTATAGCTGGTATGGGTAAAATTATTAGGCAGAGGTTAGATGATACATATACAGTTATTCACTTAAATAGTGATGAGTATACGATTTTATTATACAACACAGAAGAAAATGCAGCTATGGAAATAATGGAGGATATCAGAAAAGCTATAAATATAACAAGCATAAGTGGAATACAAGTCAGTGCAGAATATGGAATAGCAGTAATGAGTGATATAAATATAACTTTAGATTCATGTATAACACTAGCTAAAAATGTATTATATCAGAAAAAATTAATGAGTAAGAACAGTGTTAAAAGTAGGTTGATAGAGTCATTGAAGCAATCACTTAGTGAAAGTGACTTTGAGACAGAGGAACACGCAGAAAGAACTAAAGATATGGCAGTAAAGTTAGCAAAAAGACTAGGATTGTCAGATGATGAGCAATCTAAAATAAGTTTATTGGCTATATTGCATGATATAGGAAAAATGTCAATACCAAGGGAAATATTATTAAAGCCTGGTAAATTAACAGATGAAGAATGGGAAATAATGAAAACACATACAAATAAAGGATATGAAATAGCTAATCAGTCTTTAGAACTTAAACCTATAGCAGACTACATACTACATCACCATGAGAAATGGGATGGAACAGGATATCCAGAGGGATTAAAAGAAGATAATATACCATTATTATCTAGAATAATAACAGTAGTAGATTCACATGACGTTATGACACATAATAGACCATATCATAAAGCAATGTCTAATAGTGAAGCTAAAGAAGAACTTATAAGATGCTCAGGAACACAATTTGACCCTAACATAGTAAATGTGTTTATATCTATGCTAGATGAAAATACTAAGCAGGAGGTATCATAATGGGTAATTTTGGAACAATAATACTTATAGCATGTATTATACTGTATTTTATACTTGATTTTTTAAATAAGAATATGACTTTTATAGGTAAACATGGAAAACTTAAAATAATAATGATGTTATTATTTATGGATGCATGTGCACTAATAGTATCAATATTAGGATTTAAGATATGTACTAACGATATAGAGTATAAAGCAATTATACTTATAATAAGTGTTATAATTCCAATATTGTCAGCATTATTTACAATAAGTAAGTTTATAAAAACAATTGCAGAACACAAAACAGAAAAATCAACACTTATGAATTGTAGAATAATATCTATACCATTTGGATATAAATTGTATGGTGATTCATTAGAGGGTAATAAAAATACGTTTATATTGTATGGTAAAGATGGTATTGATATGTATAGAGCGATGTCAAATGGTATAAATACATTTGACATTACTTATTTCACATCATCAAAACGTATTGTAAAAATAGCTTTATTACCTCAAGGACCTGTACATCAAATATATAATATGTATAAAAACATTGAATCTGAAAACAAGCCCAGCTTATTAAGTAGAATACTAGGTAAATAAGCATTAATATAATATAAATATAAATATTAAATTTTGAAATGAAAGGATTTTTAAAGTTATGTTAAGCATTAATTTAGCTTTACAACAACAAATGCAATGTAGACGATGCATGTGTCAGCAGAGATGTAGACAGATGCTTATTTCTAATTGCATAGATGAAGGTAAAGTTAAACAGCGCATTGGTGTATGACAATTAAATAAGTTGACGAGAGCAACTTATAGTATGTATAGACCCTGATGGTTGATTAACTGTCAGGGTCTTTTTATGTTGTTATACATATATTTTCATAAGGTGCTGACACAAGTCCTTGCATAGAACATGCTCAAAAATAGGTAAATACAGTTGAAAAATTTTTTAAACTTTTTATAAAAAATTGTTGACAAAATTGTTTATAGGGTGTATAATGAATTTAGAAAGTGAGAGATAAATAAAACTTGCTGGTGAACCGGTACGGCGCCGGAAGTGTCTGCAAAACACTCATAAGTGGGTTCGACTCCCACCATCAGCTCTATAGCCGGTTAGCTTAGTTGGTAAAGCGATAGGTTCTGACCCTATAGACCAGAGGTTCAAGTCCTCTACCGGTTGTTATGCACACGTAGCCTAATGGATAGGCAGCGCCCTTCTAAGACGCATTATGCAGGTTCGAGTCCTGTCGTGTGTACTAAATTGTTCTCATAGTTAAATGGAGATAATAACACACTCCTAATGTGTAGTTACAGGTTCAATTCCTGTTGGGAACACTTATATGCCTGAGTAGCTCAGCTGGCAAGAGCGGTTGGTTCATACCCAGCGTCAGTCGGGGGTTCAAATCCCTCCTCAGGTATTAAACAACATGGCTAACTTTCCCACTGAAATAAAGTTGAAGCTAGAATAGACTTTAAAGTAGGTCATCAGGCTCGGAATAGTTTATAAGGAAAACATCATATAATCTAGCTTATATAATGTGAGTATGTATAAATGTGACGGTTCAACTCCGTAGTTAGTCTTTAATATAGCCCCGTAGTTCAATTGGTGGAACACAGGATTTTGATTCCTGCTGATGGTGGTTCGAGTCCACTCGGGGTTGCTAATAATGTATAGAGGTGATATATTATGGGTTACATATACATAATTAAAAACACAGTAAATAATAAAGTATACATAGGTCAAACAGTTCAAAGTATAGAGGCTAGATGGTATAAACATATAAATGAAGATGCTAAACTTGACACTAAACTTGGGGAAGCATTTAGAAGAATAGGTTCAGACAAATTTTTTATAGAAATATTAGACGAAGTGGATAACAATGAACTAAATGAAGCAGAGAAAAAATACATAGCAATATATAACTCTTTTCATAATGGCTACAACTCTACTCTTGGAGGTGGAGGTTCACAAAAAATATCAAAAGCAGAGAGATTAGAGATAGCAAACCAACTAAAAAACAAATCAATAACTGAAGTAGCAATAAGTAACAATATATCGACTACATTAGTTAAACAGATAAAGAAGCAGTATAATATAGAATCTGATACAGAAATTAAAAAATCTAATAAACCAAAAAGCTTAATTATGTATGATTTAAAATTTAATATAGATAAATGTTTTTCAAGTATAAGAGAAGCATTTAATTTTATAAAAAATAAGTATAACAAAGTTTCTGATTATAATTTTTATACTCAAGTAAAAGTAGCATGTCAAAATGGTAACATATCCTACGGTCACCGTTGGCAACTAGCGTCAGATTTAATTTATGAGGACAAAATTTTCAGAACCAAGTTTGACAAAGAAGCTTACATCCAAGGTAAACACGCCTACCAACCAGAAGGCAAGAACTACTGGGTAGTAGATGGAGTAATAAGTTATGAAGAAAACATAAAAAGTTATTGTGTTGACTGTGGTATAGAAATATCTAAAGGTAGCAATAGGTGCATACATTGTTATAAAAAATATATTAAAAATATAGTTAAAAGTGATATAAAACCGGACAAAGATACATTAAAGTTATTATTACAGCAACATTCCTATGAAGCCATAGGACGCATGTACAATGTCACCGGAAAAGCAGTTCGCAAATGGGCAGACTCATATGGTTTAGTAACATCAAGACCAATAGATAGAACAGGAGTCACCTGTGTAGAATTAAACATGTATTTCAAAACATTCAAAGAAGCAGCAGAGTACTTAATTGAAAAAAGGTATACATCAGCTGCAGATTTAAAAAATGTGACATATAATATTTCAAACGCTAAGAAAAATAATCATAAATACATAGGTTTTAATTGGAAATAAGCACCTGTAGCTCAATGGAATAGAGCGCAGTGCTACGAACGCTGGTCTGTTATGGGTTCGAGTCCCTTCAGGTGTACTTAATAGGTATAACACATATTTATAAGGTGTTATACCTATTTTTATGCTTAATTATATTATTAATGTAATATAATTAACTTGGGGGAATGGGTAATGTCTGATGCAGATACACGTAGATTAGACAGATTAAGTCCTAATAAAATAGAGATTATACATAATAGACAAAATAAGAAATGTATATACTGTAATAGACCGATTGATATAAAGTTACAGAGAGGTATACATTGGAATGTAGAGCATGTGATACCAAGAGCTATATTCAAGTGGTTGGAAAATATATTACCCAAGAAGGATAATGATAAACTATTCAAACTTATAACATCAATGGATAATTTAGCATTAGTACATTATAAATGTAATATAAGAAAAGATTCATATATACCATCAGAAAAAGAATTAAAGGAACTTAAAGTTAGCACCAATGTAATTAATAAGTACATAGACACACTAAACAAAACAAATGAATATATACAGCAGTACTACGATATAAAAAACAGAGTTTATAGTAAACAGAAATGTAAATGCTTTATATGTAAGAAAAGAACAACCTTTAAAAGTGCAGTAATTAGACGAAAAGATAGTAATATACCTAGAATAGAATCTAATGCAATGGTAATATGTACACAATGTAATAGTGAATTACATATAAGTAAGTATAAAAAGAGGGTTGACAAAAGATTTATATAATGATATAATATTTTCAATAAAAATTGAAAGGAAACTAATAAAATGAAATTTTCTGTAGAAAACATTAATATAGATGATGATGCATTTTTATTATTTAAGCCAGAGAATGTTTTAACAGACGATGAATATGATAGTATTAAACAGTATATGGAAACCATGGGTGGACATTGGAGAGAACGAGTACATGGTTTCATTTTTAGTAAAGAGCATATAAAAAGAAGTGATTATTCTGAATGGCAAGAGATTAATCAATTCTTTCCCACACCTAAAAACGTAGCAAAACGAGCGGTAGAACTTAGTGGTATAAAGGAGTACTCCTATAATTACAAAACATGGCTACTAGAACCGTCTGCTGGACATGGAGATTTACTTGATGTAATACATACTTATGTAAGTCATACTATAAGTGAATATGTAGTAGAGCCTGTAGAAGAAAATGCAGAAATTATAATGCGTAAAGGGCATTTAGTGGAGCAGAAAATATTTGAGGATTTTTACAAAGAGCATAAGAGTGATGAAAAACACATTACACATGTAATTATGAATCCTCCTTTTAATAGAAATAGAGATATTAGGCACACTATGATGGCATATGATTTATTAAAAGAAGGTGGTGTACTAGTATCCATTATTTCTGAAAATGCATTATATTATGACAACGAATTTAGTAGAAAATTTAGAGATTGGCTCAAGAAGCATAATGCGTACATAGAGCCAATTCCTTATGGCTCATTTAAAGATAGTGGAACAACTGTAGATACAGTCATTGTCAAAGTGGTCAAGGAGGGATAGCATGGTAATTGATAAAATTAATAAATTATCAATACACATAAAGTCATACTACGGTTTAATATGTCCAACATATGTAACTATTAAGAAGAGTAGAAAATGCAGTTTATGTGGTAAAGAACACCCATGTGGAACAAGAATGGTTACAGCTTCTGATATGGTAGATAAGAAATACAATATAACATACAAAGAGGCATATGATAATAAAGATAGAGGAGCATATAGGTTTGTAAAGGTTAGACATTGGATGTGTATAGATTGCTTTGAAAAATTAACATCAGACATAAATAAATCAATGCCAAAACGTAAAATAAATAGAAGGATTCCTTTTGATGAAATAAATTTAGATGATTATGATGAAGATACACAATTATTAATAATAGAGGATGCTTATAATAATGGTGAATTAACATCTGAAGAATATAGAGACCTTGAAAATGCAATAATAGATTCCATAGCATTCAGAGATGCAATGGGTATAGGACAGGAGTAGACACTATGACAAAAATTAGACCTGGTAATGAAGTATATAAAGAGCAAGTAAAATGTGGTAAAATGACACATAGGGAAGTATTAATAGATGCTGCTAAATATGGCTTTAGATTATATTGGACACAAGATGGGGAATTAAAAGATGCACCATCAGGTATGAGTGATTTCAGTAGATTTGTAAATGCAAACATACTAGATTGGAGGACAGTTAAAAATGAAGCTTAAAAAACTTGAACTATTACACAAGAATAAATTCTTGCATATGTATTTAGGTACATATGAAAATGAGAGTGGACATACAAAAGATTATGAGATTATAAGTAGAAATAAAGATTTAACAGTAGATACTTTCTTAGACAAGCCAGAAATATCAGATGCAGTAGGTATTATAGCATTTAACGAGGATAGAACAAAGATTCTGCTCCAGAAAGAATATAGAATGGCTTGTGGGGAGTGGGTATATAACTTTCCTGGTGGATTAATTGATGATGACGAAAGCATGAGAGATGCAGCGGCACGTGAGCTTAGAG
>JAGALE010000312.1 GCA_017625335.1 Lachnospiraceae bacterium | reverse complement strand
CAAGGTATTTTAATATCTTTGCAACCTCTGTATACTTAAGCTTGACCTCAACATCACGTTGTCCGACCATTCCTTTAGATATTGTTATTCCCTTGCCTGGCCGACGTTCTAAACTATAACCATTTCCACCTGGTACACCTCTTCCACTTGTACCATATTCTTCAGCGAGGTACTTTGCAGCTTCTTGAATATTAGTAAAATTCTCACCAAAATATTTCCTAATCCTGAATTCACCATTTTCAACACCACTATAAGTTATATGTTTGTCTATAAAATCATGTGTAATAAATGCTTCTTTATATACCTCTAAATCATCATTAAGCTGATATTTTATCGGTTCAGAATTATAAAGAGCTATTCTGTCAAATATATTTCCATATTCATTATTATAATGATTCACCTTATACCAAGGCAGCTTAATAACACCATTAGTATAATCATCAAACAATTTTTTAAGTGAATCACCTAATTCGATTAGATTGTCATCTGCATTTATTAATGATTCTTTAATTTTATCCTTTAAATCTGGATATCCATACCTATACTCATTAAAATAGTCATTGAAATAATTTTTAGCTTCGCTACTCCAAAAAATATCTACTATATCTTCTGCCAGGTGCGAAAGTTCCATTTCTTCGGCATATGGAAGCTCCGTACTTGAAATAAACTTACCTTCTTTTACAAGTTCTGTTGCTATATCAAGTATTTCTTCATAACTAACAACTCGCTCAGGCTTTACTCTTGCACGTGTGCCATGTGCAATTTTTAGTCCATCCTCGTCAGCATATAATGCTATTTTATCTCCGTTCTCAAGTATGATACCTTTTATGCTGCCTTTATACTGTTGTTTTACAAAATCAACCATCTTTTCCCTTGTATCAAAAGGTCTGGTTATTCTGTAAAAAATAGCATACCTTGCTTCATAGTTAGCGCCACTTGCAACAATGTCTTTAACAAGCTCGTCACTAACAAATATGCTAGATGCATTAATTTGTGGCTTTGTTGCTTCAGCTGAAATAATATCTCCAATCTGTTCTGCTTCGCTCATAGCAAAATCAAACAAACTCATCTGCTCGAAAACAATCTTATCCGGAGTATCAAACTCGTCAGCTTCGATAATCTCATCAGCTTCAAGTAATTCTATATCATTATTTATCTTTGTATCTGCTACCAATAATTCTATATTTTCATTTAGAACATTTTCATCTTTTTTATTGACAATATTGTTACTTAAATGTAAAATTGAGTTAGAATCAAGGTTGTTTATTAATTCAGGCAATTGGAGCCTCCATCTTTTAAACATACCTTGATTCTTTTCTTTACTCATTTGTTCCTTTTTGATTAAATAGTTTTTTAAAACCTTTACTTGTTCATCATATTCAGAATAATTTGAAAGATAACCTAATAAATCTGTATTAAAATCACCAATATCAATCCTTGTATCTATCTCTTTAAATCCAGGAACATCAATTCTAATAGCTGTTTTTGCATAACCTACGTACGAATAATCACCATTATCCATTGCTTTTTCAATGCTACCATATTTTTTAATTAGCTTTTCCTTTCCATCAAACCATTCATGGCTAAGTTCCTCAATAAGCGTATTAAATTCAGATAGCTCATATCTTTTTGCTTCAATCTTACTATGTTCACTAAATCTTACATCAACCAAAAAAGCAGATGACTGTTCATCTGCTTTTTTAACACCTGATTCACCACTTATTTCATATCCAACTGTATGTTGAAGCTGCTTTTGCGAGGAATCCCACTCTCTCGTTTCACTCTCACCGGAACGTCCGTCAACACGAACTCCCTCGCTACTTGAGAATAAGTTTCCTCCTCCAGTCTCGTCATTATCGCTGCCCACACTAGAGGTTGCTCGTTGCGAAGCTCCGGTGTTATCTCCCCAGTCGCTATCGCTTCTCTCTCTTTCCTCTCCATTATCTTCTTGTGCAGCTGTTTGGCTTCGTCCTCCACCATTTTCAGATGTGGCATTAACATCCATCTGTCGTCCAACCGTCTTACTAAGTCTGGTTGATTCTCCTTCATGTATTCCAGATGCATCAATCCATACCTCGTTATCGAAGGCTGTTCTATACCTGTGGACATCTCCGGATATAGATAATCCCCTATCTGTACGTAGTCTATCTGTATCTTCTCTGTCATATTCAACACTCCTCTCAATCTTAGATCCATTATCAACTATGGTTGTACTATCATTATAAACGATATTGCTACGCATTTCAATATCAATTTTTTTGATTTTATTTATAAATTTATTGTTAATAGTAGATATAAGGCTTCCAACAGAACCAAGAGAATCGTTATCAAACATTGATAATCTACTTGTATAATCAAAATTAATCTCATAACCAAATCTATATGATACTGACTCTGTCACAGAATCAATTATAAATTCCTCAACAGATTCATTATATTCCATTTCAAAAATATCAAATTGACCTACTACAACATCTCTATTTCTTGTAATATAATTTCTAACTGCATTATGTATAAAATCATCACTTTTATTTACATTATCACTAAAAAACTCATTGTTTAAAATATAAAACAACCTATCTTTATCAATATCCCACTCATCTATTTTATTCTTATAAAAACTATTAGTATCTTCAAAAGCAAAAAGATACTTAATCTTAGTCTGTCCAGGATCCATAAATGTAAGCGCACCTTTGCTTCCTCTTTTTATATAGAATCCATCATTGTTCCATTCATCAAAGGTTGCCACATACCTTGCTCCAGGCTTTTGCACAAAAATAGCCATGGCATTCTCAAAAGTAACATCATTAATATAACCCATGGTTTTAAGGAGCTGATTAAATTCACCCTTTTTATTAAATAATACCTTGTATTCTCTTTGTATTAATTCTTTTAACTCACGTATTTTTTTATTTTCCATAATACAGTATCTCCTTTATAAATCGGCCACGTCACCACTAATGTAGTAACGCAGCCATTTAATCAAATATCAAAATGTGTAATAACTCTCTTATCTTGCATTTTTCTTCTTATGCTCATATGTAGCAGCTTTTTCATTCTTCATTTCCTTAGCCTTCTCATATGATTCCATTACAGCATCATTAAGTTCCTTACGAAAATCAGCAGTAATAGGATTACAAATATCTGCGTATGTATCATCCTTCTTCTTATAGCTTGGCATAGTCATAAAAACATTGCCTTCAGCATTTTTTCTAAGCTGAATATCATTTACAGCAAACTCGTTCTTATCACTTAATCTTACGTTACAGAAAGCAGCCAAACTTGTTCCCTCCTTCTCAAATGGTACTACATCAACCTTCAGCTTAAATTTAGTATCATTTGTCACAACCTGGTTCTCCCCAGTATTATAAGATGTTAAAATAGCTTCCCTGAGGGACTGTGCTAACTCCGATGTGTAAGGGTGTAGTATTGTTGAATATCCCGAATCTTCACTAGTATTAGGTCTTGTAGGATAATACACAACATACTTATCCTCCTCTGCCTTGTGAACGAGACGAATATTGTTTACTGCAAACTTATCCTCGATAACTACTGTTGCCATAGCAACAACCCCATTTGTACCATTTTCAACCTTATTAGTTCTTACCTCATACTTCATAACTCATTTTCCTCCTTGTATTAATTATTCTTTTTTGAGTTATTCTTTGGAAACTCCAAAGTATATTTACATCTACCTTCTTCATCAAAGGTACATATAACCTTAGCATCAAACTCAGTACCCTTACTTGCAGATACCAAGCCTTTTATATTTGAGTATCCCTTATTAAAGAAATCACTTGCAATTTTCTTTGTCATACTCTTTTTCATGGAAAGTAAATACTTGTCCTCTTTCCAAAGGCAAACCTTACATTCCTTATTTGAACAATAATAATTCGTTTTGCCTTCTCTTATAGGGCTTTTACACAACGGACAGCTTCCTATGTCGGAAGCAGGCCCATTTGCAAAACTCTTTTTTTCTGTTATTTCTAATTTTGAATATTCATCTACAACCGAAGATATATAATCATTAAACTCCTGCATAAACACATGATAAGATACATTCCCTTTTGCTAATTCAAGCAGCTTATTTTCCATTTCCACAGTAAAATCTACTGATTTAATACGCTCAGGAGCTACATCGACCAAGTATTTTCCCTTCTCGGTAATTAGGATATTCTTCTTATCCCTTTGAATATATGCTCTGCTAACGAGCTTTTTTATTATCTCTGCCCTGGTTGCCGATGTGCCAATGCCTTTTCTCTCAACATCATCGTCCATATCCTTTACTCCGGCATTTTCCATTGCAAGAAGCAAAGTATCCTCTGTATAATGTGGTTGTGGCTTTGTATAGCTTTCCTTGGTCTCACTTTCAACATTCTCAAGAACCATGCCCTCATTTACTGCAAATTCAATTTCAACTGCATCTGCCTTATCTTTTTTTTCTGTATCAGCCTTATATTTCTGTTTAAAATGCTCCTCAATCGCCTTAAAACCTTTATCCTTAACAACATTAGAGTTTGCTTTAAATTTGTAATCATTACAGGCTATTTCAATACATGTACTTTCATAAATATATGGCTTACTGAAAGCACAGATAAGCCTCATTACCACAAGTGAATATATTCTTTGCTCGTCAATACCAAGAGAGCTAATATCGACATTAGTCATAGTCGGTATAATTGCATGGTGGTCGCTAACCTTGGAATTATTAAATATTTTCTTGTTTTCTATCAGCTCTGCATCCAAATTAAAAAGATGAAGCATATTCTTTAATACTCCATCTGCAACATTTTCCATATCCTCTGTTAAATATGTACTATCTGTTCGAGGATATGTAACCATTTTGTTTTCATATAGTTTTTGAGTAATATCAAGAGTTTTATCTGATGTAAACCCATAAAGTCTATTTGCATCACGTTGTAATGTAGTCAAATCATATAGCATTGGTGCATTAACCTTTTTAATATTCTTATCAACCTTAGTTATGCTCGCATTGCTGCCATTACACTCTTTTTGCATTTTTTCTGCAATACCAGGCTCTTTTATATGCTCACTTACAGCATCTAATCCATTTTTCTTGATATGAACCACATAATATTTCTCTTTAACGAACTCAGCTATCTCTTTTTCTCTCTTAAATATAAGATTAAGGGTAGGTGTTTGTACCCTTCCTATCGAAAAATATGTACCATATCCACCATATAAGAGTGAAATCAATCGTGAAAAATTCATACCGGCGAGAAAATCAATTCTCTCCCTTGCAAGAGCAGCATTATAAAGATTCTCATAATCTGCTCCATTCTTAAGGTTACTAAAACCTTCCTTAAGAGCTGAATCCTCCATACTAGACACCCATAACCTCTTAATAGGCTTTCTTGAGCCTGACAGCTTATATACATGACGAAAAATCAACTCTCCTTCACGTCCACAGTCAGTTCCACATATAACCTCTTCTACCCTATCATCAATCAAAAGCTGTTTAACAACTCTATATTGAGACACCGTACTCTTTTTTACAGAATATTTCCATTTTTCAGGAATAAATGGCAAATTAGCCATGTCCCACTTTCTATATTTTTCATCATAAGCTTCAGGCATAGCAAGTTCTATCAGATGACCTACACACCAGGTTACTATATATCCATTACCTTCTGAATATCCCTCTTTCTTTGTATTTGCACCTAAAACACTAGCATAACTCATGGCAACACTCGGTTTTTCTGCTATAACAAGCTTCATATATAAGCACCATCCCTTTATCTAATATCTTTTTTCTTAGACTTGGTAAGTTCTCGCTCAACGCTTCGTACCTCATCATAACATTTAACAATTGCAGGAGCATATAAATCATTATCCATAAGATTCTTAACATCAATAAGGAATGCAGAAATCTTGTTCCCACCTAATATATCGTCCTTATAGAACATAGTTCCCTGAGCTGATTGGATACCAAGTATATTATCTTCATTAACCAGAATTGATATATCAGACCTTCTGGCTACTTCATCTATAACATAATCAACAGAAGCAAGCGAATCCTTAATTCTCATATCCAGTTTACTTGTAGTAACCCAATCAGCAAAGAAAAGACCTGATTCTAATTTCTTATAATGTGTAGTTATTTCTTCAGTTGCCGGATTAACAGTTTCTTCAACATGCACAGAAACATTACCCATATTATCATTT
>JAGALE010000311.1 GCA_017625335.1 Lachnospiraceae bacterium | reverse complement strand
TCTTCTAAATTCATATACGGTGTAATTCTAAAGCATTTTGTATTCTCACCATTTTGTAGTTTTATGAACAACATATCCTCAGGTTCATTCAAAGATATAGTAAGCCCATCTCTATTAATAGGCTCCCACTCCTTATCCTGATAGTTGCTGATAATAATTTCAGACTCATCACCAATTAAACTCACCCGAAACTTCAATTCCCATTTTTCTGCTTTTCTTACTGCAATAATACTCTGCAAATTATTTTTTAGAAACCTTGAAACTACCAGTTCTTCATCAGCATTTCTGATTTCTTCATCATTATCATCTACATTCTCAACTGCAATTCCGTACGCTTTCACAACCTGATCCAATTCTATATATATATCATCATCCATAAATTCCATAACAGCATTAAGTTCTACATTCTGCCCCTTGTGGTTAAGACCACAACCATTTGCAGTTGCATTAGATGAGCCCACAATCAAACGTACTCTGTTATCAGCTATTCTTCCACAATATATCTTACCATGCAGCCCAGCGACTTCATGATCATCAGAGTCTCCCTCATCAAAGATAAAACACCTCTTCTCAAAACCATTCTTAGGACCATCCTTAGAATTTAATTCCTCAATAAGCGTTCTATCTAATTGTCCATAGCCTTCACTAGTAGATACAACACAAGCAAGCTTTTCCTTATATCTTCTAAAAAAAGCATCAGAAACAAAGGGAGATATTACAATCAAATCCTTCATATCATCTATTTTCCCCTTGATCCCCACTTGACTTATGAATTCCAAAGATTTAACCATAGAATCTTCACACTTAAAATTCACATATTCCAATTCCTGACATAGCTTATGATGATTACAACCACTTGAAAGTCCAGCAATCTTCTCAATGAAACCTGATATCATTCCCCCATTACGCTTATATGATGCAGTTCCACAATTATCTGCAACATCTCCATAGGCAACACAAAAGACATCCAGCAAATCAGAATTTGTAATATTTTTGCTCATAACCGCTATTACATATCTAATCTCCTGGCTGTCCATCTTTTCGTATCGAAGTAAAATCAACTTGGGATGAAAAGCATATTTCCTCCCCACTCCATTATCTTCCTGGTAAATATTAATCCCATGAAGATTTTCTTCAGGTATAACATTATTTCCCGCATCCTTCACTAAGCTTAGCATGTCATAATACACATGAACCTTATCAACTACACCTAAGCAGTCTATCGCTATAAGCATATTAGTCAATGCTGTCATATCTAAACCGTAGGTAGTTAAAATTACATCTGTCACTCTATAATCCTTTATGCTATCTGGCCAAATCAACTTTTCATAGGTGGAAATGTTGTCCTTAATATCCCATTTATTATCTTTGTTCATCATAATTACCCTTTATCACTAATCAAGTCTTTCTTTCAAACAATCCTTAAGTTCATGTATATCATTGAATTCATCTTTCTCTACATTCTCAACCATTCCATCTGTAAATGGAAGATATTGCATCTTACTGTTTTGTGTAACTGGCGTTATCATAAGCCTTCCTTCACTATCAAGTATAGCTTTCTCTATTAGGTCATGGCTCAACACCCAAAAATACCCATTATTGCCCTTACCCATAGATGTATCCTTAGCTAATATCATATAGAAATCTTCTCTTTTACACAAATTAATAATAAATGGCTTTGGAGGGTAAGTTGAATCACCATCCTTAAGACTAAGAATATAAATAATTTTATTATTGTATTTCACCAGATTCTTGGATTTATTGATGCTTGCTCTTACTTCCTCATCCAAATCAGGTTGCTGCTCTCTAATCCTATACTGTTCACAACCTTCTAAGCAGCGCTTAATTATATTACTTAAATTGGTTATATCTGTACGTTTTCTAATATAATTATTTTTGCTTTTACCTATCCAACCAAAGCTTTTTATTACAGTCTTATCCTTTTCCATTCAGTCTTTCTCCTAGAACCTTAAGAATTAATCATCTATCAATTATTTTAACTCATTTTATTACAAAAATCATTAATGAAATAACTGATTCCACATATATTGTGTTACATCAGATACTGCATAAAAAAGCAAAACCTCCTTACAATAATTGCCAAGAGGTTTTGCCTTCTTAATTAATCCTTATCAATCTTTTCTTTGTTCAATCTTTTCCCATCTTTATAAAGACTTATCTCTTCTCTAAGCTCTTCGTCCTCAATATCCTCCAAATTGATATCATCATCCTCTATAACATATCTGCCATAAAAGAACAGAATATAGAATACGAACTCTAAAATATAGAACATAACAGCACCCTTAAATGTAAAAATCCCCACATATAAAAAGAGAAGCGCCAGCACCATGTTATTCAATAATATTAACATATACATTCCTCCTTTAGCTTGTATTTATATAAATATACAACACGCTCATCATACTTTCACTAAACTAGTAGTTTAATACCACATGCCATAGCACATTTTCCGTACTATGGCATGTTATTGTTTTACTATATTTTTCGTGTTATAGCATATTATTGTTTTACTACAATCTTCACCCTATAGCATACTATTACCCTACTATTATTCTACGCTACACTACTGACAACCTCTGAATTATCTTCCACACCCACTGTCTTGGCAAACACCTTGCTATAGCTATTCTCAAGGATCTTAGCCAATCTGTCACAGTCAATCTTTCTAGTCATCTGAATGCAACACTCAAGCTCTCTCTCCTTGGACTTCTTCACATTTCTAAGAAGCTTAAGCTCCTTAAATACCTTGTAGCTATCTACTGTCTTATAATTCTCTGACTCAATAAGGTAAAGAATATTCTCGATGTCTGCACTAATCTCTGCAATATCAAGCTTAAGATTATAGATATGCTGCTTCACATCCTTATAAAACTCAATCTGCTGACAAGCAAATCTCTTAATGTCAATATTCTCTCTGTCAAAAGCTGTTGTGATTCTTTCTGTGCTTGTAACTACCTGCATTTCATTCTTCTTCATAATAGTATCCTCTCTTTCTCCTCTTAACCTTTCCACTGTATCTAACAAATACCTTATTGCTTTCGGGACTTTCGGTTTGATTGAACTTTTGATTCAATTTCTGATTCAACTTCTGATTCAACTTTTCTTTCAAGCTGTCCCTCAACCTGTTCATAATATATCTCATCAACTGTCCATAAAAAAGGACTCAAAAAGGGTTTGGTTCAAAAATGTTAAACCAAACCCTTTTCACTACGTGATATTCATTTTAAAAAAATTCTAATATGACTAGTTTATATGCTGCTTTAATCCTCTGCACCTTCAGCAACCTTACTAGCTCTTGCCTCAACCTCTGCCTTCTGGATATCACTAGGAACTTGCTCGTATCTTACGAACTCATAAGAGTAATCTCCTCTACCGCCAGTCATGGCACGAAGGATTGTGCAGTAGCCTGTAAGCTCCATCATAGGAATATCAGCCTCTATCTGCTGCTTGCCCTTACCTGCAGGATTCATACCAAGAACTCTACCTCTACGCTTATTCAAGTCGCCCATAACATCACCGGTATATTTATCAGGAACCACTACCTTAAGGCTCATAATAGGCTCAAGGAGAACAGGTCCTGCTTCCATAATACCCTTTTTAAGAGCCTGAGAAGCTGCCTTCTTAAATGCCATCTCAGATGAATCTACTGCGTGATATGAACCATCATATAATACCGCATTAATTCCAACTACAGGATATGCAGCAAGAGGACCTCTCTCACAAGCCTCCTGTATACCCTTCTCAACTGCAGGGAAGAAGTTCTTAGGTACTGCTCCACCTACAACCTCCTGACTAAACTCGAATGCCTTATCAGTTTCTCCAAGTGGGGCAAATCTCATCTTTACATGTCCATACTGACCATGTCCACCTGACTGCTTCTTATACTTGTATTCAACATCTGAGTTCTTCTTAATAGTCTCCTTAAATGCAATCTTTGGCTTAGAAAGCTCTATGTCACACTTATATTCATTCTGAAGTCTGCTCTGTACAATCTCTAACTGCTTCTCACCGATACCATAGAGAAGAAGCTGCTTATTCTCAGCATCATTCACAACCTTAAGAGTCTGATCCTCGTGAGTCATCTTCTGAAGTGACTGAGCAACCTTATCGATATTGTTCTTATTAGGAACCTTATATCTCATAAATGTATATGGCTTAGATATCTCAAACTTACCATACTCAATTATGCATGCCTTAGTTGAAAGCGTATTGCCTGTTCTAGCTGCAGTAAGCTTAGCTATAGCACCGATATCTCCCGCGTGAAGCTCAGGTACTTCTATAGCCTTACCACCCTGAAGCACGTAAAGCTTGTTAACCTTCTCCTCAATATCCTTATCCTTGTTGTAAATCATATCATCAGCCTTGAATACACCTGAGCATACCTTAATAAGTGAATACTTACCGATAAACGGATCAACTATAGTCTTGAATACATAAGCTGACTTAGCCTTAGCAAAGTCATAATTAGCCTCAAATACTTCATTGGTCTTCATATTAAAGCCAGCGATTTCCTTATTCTCAGGACTTGGAAGATACTTAACTATGTCATCAATAAGAGTAAATGTACCCTGACTAAGTGTATTTGAACCCATAGATATAGGCACTATGCTACTCTCTATAACATTGGTACGAAGAGCCGCTCTAATTTCCATCTCAGAGAAGGTATCTCCACTGAAATATCTGTCCATAAATTCCTCGCTAGTCTCTGCAACTGCCTCTAATAATGTCTCTCTGTAAAGCTCAAGGTTCTCTCTAGAATAATCAGGAATGTCGCACTCAACAACCTCATTACCCTCCCAACGGTTACCGGTCTCACTGATAACATTTATGTATCCTACAAACTTCTCATTCTCTCTAATTGGGAAATGGAACGGAGCAATCTTCTTACCATACATCTCAGTAAGCTTCTCTACAACATTCTTAAATGATGCATTATCTGCATCCATACCCGTAACATAAATCATACGAGGAATCTTATACTTCTCACAAAGCTCCCAAGCACGCTCTGTACCTGCTTCAACACCAGCCTTACCATTAACTACGATAATAGCTGCATCTGCTGCGCTTATAGCCTGCTCAACCTCGCCGATGAAATCAAAATATCCAGGTGTATCAAGAACGTTAATCTTAACACCATTCCACTCTATAGGAACCACAGAGGTACTAATCGAAATCTGTCTTTTCTGTTCTTCCTTACCAAAATCACTTACTGTATTACCGTCTTCCACCTTACCCATTCTGTTGGTAATACCTGCCAGATAAGCCATAGATTCCACTAAACTTGTCTTTCCAGATCCACTATGACCTAATAAAACTACGTTTCTAATCTTGTCCGTTGTGTAAACATTCATGCTAGCTACCTCCTGATTCTAATTATTAAGTTACTTCTCGCATATACTATTTTTGCACTTGATTTGATAAAACCATAACCCCCATAATGCAAAAATAGCACCTAAATACTCTCAACCAACTTATATGGGGTTGTCAAAGTTTAGGTGCAACGTCAATAAAGTTTCTAAGGTTAATTGTACTCTATATGACATATATATTCAAGAAAAATTATGCAAATACCACATAATTTTTTAATATTTTTAATAAATGTATACAAATTGACCAATTTTTTATATTTTCCTCTCGGGTACACGACTCAACACTTGTTCTCATATACCCTAGATTTAATTACTTCGTCCTCATCTCGGGTATATACCATCACTCTCCACCATCCTATAACCGCAATTTGATTACTTCGTCCTCATCTCGGGTATATACCATCACTCTCCATCATCCTATACCCGCAATTTGATTACTTCGTCCTCATCTCGGGTATATACCATCACTCTCCACCATCCTATACCCGCAATTTGATT